>NZ_JAUBQE010000140.1:0-1771 GCF_036701115.1 Microcoleus sp. Pol1C5
CTTCTTCCAGAAATTGGCAGAGTTCTCGCTTTTGTTCCAGGCTTAAGTATTGCTCTTCAATTGGCTCGAACGAATAAACTTTAACTTTGAGCGTTTTAAAGGAAGGAAAGTTTCGCTGGAGTGTATGGCTGTAGACTTCATAGAGTAGGTCGCGAATCGGTAGCTTTAAGTCTAGGATTAGACCGCTGCCTAGACGGAGACTTTCCTTTCGATCGAGAGCTTCGAGTTTCAGGTATTCGCCGACTTCTCTGATTTCCCAGTTCAGATTTTTCAGTTCTTCGAGCAATCGATTTGGTTCTAAATCTTGGTCTTGAACGTGCCTCAAAATATTGGCTAGTGTTTGCAGAGGGCCATTATGAATTATAACAAATGTCCGTTCAATGGTGTGTTGGCGGAGCTCAATCTGAAACCTTAAAAATCGATCGTATTGATAGAAAGTGTTCAAGATGGCACCATTAATCACCAAAACTAATAAAGCTGGTGCTGCGGGAATCCACCATCCCCCGACGATGAAAGCATAACTAATTCCAACTAACCCAAGACTGGCAGCGGCAACATATACGAGGTTTTTTAATGGAGATTGAGTCAGCCGACCGAGATAAATAGCTAAAATGCCCCAACTGACAATCCAAAGATATTCCCAACCCTGCGACCAGGTTTTTAAAACGGGTCGTCCATCGAGAACTGCACTGACGATTTGGCTGGCCACATGGGCATGAAATTCTACGCCATAAATTTTTCCAGGCGGTTCTAAATTAGAGATTGCAGAAGTATTGACAAAGTCTTTAATACTAGGAGCCGTTATCCCAATTAGAACAATGCGATCGCCCAAGGTATCGCGCAGCACATCGGAATTACCTTTGGTGGCTTCATTATCGTTAATATCTTGAAGCGATAGCGTGCGAAATCGTTCCCGACCGTTGCGATAATTGAGGAGTAGCTGAACACCAAAATCATCAGCGCCCGCGTAGCCTCCAGAATTGGAAAAAAAACGAGGAATTTCAGTCGAACCAAACCGCATCGCCTCGCGATCGCGAATGCCATTGCTTAGTTCAATGCCTTCAGCTTTGAGATACGTTTCTGCCAGTCGCAAAGGCAGGGAAAAAGCGTATTTTTTATTGTCTTCAGATTTATTTATTCCTAATATTGCACGCCTGACCTTGCCGTCATCATCGGAAAGGTAATCTATAAAACCGATTTTTTTTGGGGGTAATTCGGGGGGCGGTTTAATAGAATCAGGTATAACTTTTTCCACCAAAATCAGATTTTTGATATCTTTAAAAGTTGCACCCAGTTCGGCATGACCGGGTTCAACGGGTAGATCTCTAACAATATCAAGACCGATAACTCTGGGCCCGTACTTCTGCAAAGTTCTTAACAGTTTGGCAATTTCGCGATCTGGTATAGGGTAATTTCTGATACGTTGGATGTCGGCTTCATCAATTCCCACAATCACAATTCGTTCGTCGATAGGTTCAGATGGTCGCAGCCTCAGAAACGAGTCGAAAGTTACCCATTCTATCAACTGCAGCAGTCCACTCAAACGAACGAGTACAATCAGAACTATAGCAACAATTCCTGGCAGGGTTCCTACAGACCAGATGGTAATTTTTTTTCTAATTTTGCTCAAAATAGTAGATAACAACAGTTTCTTCCTTAACAAAACCGATTAATCAATAAACCCCTCTTCTCTAGCTCGTTTTTCCGTTTGAATGCGGAGACTTTTGCCATCTTCCGGGTAAACCCCTAAAACGTCTTGAACTTTTGTCCA
>NZ_JAUBQE010000015.1:0-120797 GCF_036701115.1 Microcoleus sp. Pol1C5
CGACTAGACTTGCATTCAGGACATTTGAGGGACTCTAATTTGCTGTTCATTGTTTTTCGTCAACTTTGCTCTCGATCGCTATATCATACATCAATTCAGCAACGCCAAATTAATGATGGCTCTGTTGCGATTGTAACCCCTCATCGCGCCCAAAGAACGCTACTTAAAACAGAGTTAGCAGATTATTATGGAAAAGCTGTTGATGTGATTGATACTGTCGAAAAATTACAAGGTGGTGAACGTCCAAATATTATTGTTTCTGCAACAGCAAGCGATCCCTCTGCAATTAGTAAAAATGTGGAATTTATACTCAACCTCAATCGATCAAATGTTGCATTTTCTCGCGTTCAAGAACGATTAATCGTTGTCTGCTCTAAAACGCTCCTAGATTACATTCCTGCAGAACTTGAGCATTATGAAGAAACCATGCTATGGAAAACGTTACGTTCTGAATGTTCACAGCTTATTTTTACGGAAAATGTTAATGAGCATAAAGTAGAAGTATTCATGCCTCCTTTCAAGAATGAATGAGTGTTTTGCTGAAGCAAATCCTCCCATTAAACCATAGCTAAAGGCTGATTGATGTTCCTCAATAACCCTCCCCGGTCTGTCCATAAAATCCGCAGGAGCGCTACTGGGACAGACGAATGGGTATTTATTCTCATCTTCAGGAGCGATCGCCAACTCCACCAGCCCAGTATTCTTCTCTTCAAACAGAACCCGATTAAAAATCACATCAACCTTTAGTTTCATCGATCGAGCAGATAGCAAGCTGATGAAGTAGAGCAGCAGCAACGCCGATTCCGTCTGATTCCGATCGCCCCCTACACAAAATTAGCCGGATCTTGATCTCGCCGATGCTTCAGCAGAATCGGAGAACCTTGGCCATCACCCACCAAAGCCGCCGTTTCCTCCAAAGCTTCCCTCAATCGCTTGGCCGCGTAGATCGACATATCGCGGGGCACATTCACCCGATCGCGCAAATACCGCAAAGCCGCATCAGAACCCGGCGGCGGCGTACAAACTTCGCCAGTCATCATCAAAGTTAAAGCACAACGCAAAGCCTCATCGAATAACTTGTCATCAGCAGGATTGACTCGAACGATGTTGCGCTGGTGCTTAATGACGCGGTGAAGTGCTTCAGCGCGGGAGGTTTCCGGTTCTGGATACATCACATCCGGCAGTCCAGCCCAAGGCCCATTATCCACGCGGGCTTTATTGAGTAGCATCTGAGGTTCGCCGTTTTCATAACACCCGCCCATCTGAGGCGGTAAATCGTGGACGTGGGTGTGAAAATCGCTCTGAGTGCCACGATAGGTAGGACGGGTTTCCATCGCCGCAAACCAGTCAGCAAAGCGCGGGTTTTCTTCCCGCATCGAGTAACCTTTGTAGTAGTAAAGACTGGCATTCATGCGTTCGACGTAGGGCGTAAAGATCACATCCGCAGTCCCAAATTCATCGAGGAAATAAGGCCCCGGAGTGCTGGCGAGAGCCTTTTCTACCTGGGCGACGACGCTGATAAATTGGTTGCGGTTGTGCTGTTCTACTTTTGCTGAACTTGCTGGGTAGCACAGCCAAGAGCACCAGGCTCTAAATAGCAGTCGCTCTAACCGCCGCAGGGGTATTACTGCGGGGTTTTCCATGCCCAAACCCAAGGGGCCATAGACTCGTTCGAGGGCGATTAAGATATCATCGCTTTCAGTGATGATGCGGCCGTCTAGTTCGATCGCCGGTAGCATTCCCGATGGCACTTTGCGCTTGTACCAGCTTTCTTTTTCCCCATAGCAGAACATAGTAACTTTCTCAATGCGGTAGGGGATTTGTTTTTCTTCTAACCACAACCAGATTTTTTGGCAGTAGGGACACCAAGCATGGTTGTCGCGGTACAGGATGACTCGCACATCGGATTCGGTTTTACCAAAGAGGCGCAAGCGGGATTGAGCGTTGGTTGGCCCGTTGACGCGATCGACTTCAAAGTCTGTGAGGGCTTCTAATTCTGTCCAGCTTAGGGGGGTCATGCGATTTTAGATTTTAGATTTTAGATTGGAGAATTGAAGACAGCAACTGCTTTGTGGCAATAATAAACTTACGCACCAACTCTATCTGTAGGGTGCGCTGTGGGCGCACCTTACCCCTACCCATAACGTATTCAACTATTTTTTTGTCTTAGTCCTGAATAAGATAGTTGGTTATCAGTTAAAAAAGGCTTTGAGGACTGAAGTCCTCACTACCAACTTAACTACAATTAAGGCGACATTTGGGCAGGCGGTGGGGCGTCTTGAATTTTAGCCAGTGCTGCTTTCATTTCAGGAGTTGCTAGCAACTTTTGGGTATCTGCGATTAAACGATCGCCCCAGAGGTTTTCTTTGAGATATTCTACGGTAGCATAGCGTTTGTCGAGCGTTAGAGCTGCTTCTCCCATCGCTAAGCCTTTTTCTTTGTCACCTTTGCCGTAGAGTGCTACTGCTAGAGCTAGCATTGATTCTGCTGCTTTGTCGTCGATCGCGATCGCTTGTTCCCAGCGTTTGATGGCGCTATCAACATCTCCCATTTCGTATTTGACTAATCCGATATTGTTAATAGCTGGCCACAGGTTTTTTTCTAAAGCAAAGGCTTTTTCGTATTGGGCGACCGCCTGATCGAACCGCTTGAGCTTGTAAAAAGCATTGCCTAAATCAAATAATGCACCTGGAGTGTCTGGTTTTAACTTTAACCCTGCTTGCAAATATTCGACTGCTTTCTCGTAGTTCGCTTTCCGAAAGTGAGCTTCTCCCAAGACAAATTTAATAGATGGATTTTCTGGTGACAGAGATTGAGCTTGCCCCAAAGCTTCAATGCCTTTGTCAAGCTGCTCGACTTGAAGGTACAAGCTGCCTAACAAAGTCCAAGTTTGAGCATTTTTGGGGGCTAACTGTGTGGCGAGTTCGGCTCTAGGTACGGCGAGTTGGTACTGCTGCAGCCTGGCTAGCTGGACGGCTTCTTCTGCAAGGCTCAAGGCTGTTTGTTCAAGTTGGGCCGAGTCGATTTGCAGGGTGTAAGGCAGGAGTGCCTGTGCGACAGCAGGCTCGGGCATTGTCCACAAACCGAGTGCGAGTAGCAGAGATATTAAAGGAATGCGATTAGGCACTGTACAGCCCCAGAAAAAAATATAAGGGTTTCTCGATCGCCTATAATAACTCATATTTTTGAGTTTTGATATTGCTTCTTGACTCGCCACACTTCTGGGTTTTCATTTAAATACTTCTCAAATTATATTTACACTCAGGGTAGTCGTTTTTATTCACTGTTTTATAGAGGACCGATCGCCTCACTACAAATAGGCAAAATTATGAGTTAGTATAAACTTGACTGAGTTAACAAATAACGCTTCGCGATTGACAGTTAAATAGTTACCAAATTCTGTTTTCTCTCATAAATAATAGTTAATTTTTCCTGGTTAATAAACGAGTTAATTCCTCTCTACAAACCTGGTAAATTGTTTATTTTCAGGAACTTGAATGCGTTAATAAACTCTGTTGAATTTTGTCTAACAATTGTGCTGCTGATAAGGAAGAAGGCAAAATTTTAGCAGATACTTCTTGCAGTAGAAAGTCGATCGCCTCGGATTCCGAATTTACAGCAGACCGATAATCCCAGACTAAAATTGGCAGTTTTACTGCCATTTGGCGCAGGTTCGATAGCGCCTGCAACATAGCGGGGGATTCTGAGGGGGCATCTCGCAAACACAGCAAAACTAAGTCAACGCTTTGATATTGCAACTGCTGCAAAACTTCTGTCCAGCAGGGAGCGATCGACCCTCGAAATCCTGCTGTGTGGATGTACTGAATCAAAGCTTGAAAGTTAGGAGTAGAAAACTGGGAATTGGGGAGGGGAATCTCGGCATTTGTCGATCGCTCGCAATGTTCCAATTCTTCCGTCGGGTTCCCCCCAGAAGAGGAGTGCAAATCGGGTAAAGTCGAAATGTCGGCAAATAAAATGCTGGGCTTCCAACTCATGCCCGCAGCAACTTGAATCACTTGCCACAAAGCACTTGGCATTAACCCGGTTGGTGAAGTTTCACTGTCGTCGGGACTGCTAGTGGCTAAACATGGAAATACCGACAATCCTTTGACTTGATTTGCCAGTTGGGTAGTTCGAGGGTCTAAAGTCACCAAGGGGAGAGAACCCAAATTTCGAGACCGACTTAACTGTTCGATAAAAGCTAAGGGGTTTTGCAGTTGACTTGTACCGTCTAAGACGATCGCGTCGGGCCGCCAAATTCTGGCCACGAGTTCTGCTTGGCCGAGGTCGTCTGCTTCTAAAACCCGGCAGTAGTTGGGGTTGAGCAGTAAAGCGGAACCTTGAGAGGAACCGTTTTGCGGGCTGAGCCACAACACAGTTAAAGAACTCCTTACTTTGGGGCTACTAGCATTACTGTGACCGATCAAGTCTGCCAGCAGGCGCCGCAAAGCGGGTTCTTCCACCGGCAAGCTCAAAAAGCCTTCGGCTCTGTTGACACTGGCCCGTTCTTTTTCGCCTCTGGTGGCCGTGACGATCGCCGGAATCGATCGGGTATCCGGGTCACTCTTGAGCAGCGTCAGCACGTCCCAACCCGACAGCAGCGGCAGCAGCGGGTTGAGGAAAATCGCTTCTGGACTGAACCTGCGAGCTTTTTCCAGCGCTTCGGTGCCGGAACGGGCGACTATTACTTGGTAGCCCAAACCTGAGATGACGTTGGTTAAATCTTCGATATATTTGGGAACTGCTTCGACTATTAATACTAAACGAGAGCGAGAATTGGCGGTCAGAGTCGGATATTGGGGTTGTAATAATTCTTCCTCAGCGGCTTCCTCTGCCGAGACTTCTTCGCTGCTATTTCCCGGAGGATTTGGTGGCAGCAACAGGGTAAATTGAGAGCCTTGGTTTTCTGAGGAAATAAACGATACGTCCCCGCCGTGGAGCCTAGCTAGGCGTTGAGTCAGTACCAGTCCCAGTCCGGTTCCTTGAAAGCGCCTGGTGAGGGGGCTTTCTAGCTGTTGGAATTTCTGAAAGATTAGGTGTTGTTTCTCGGCGGGGATGCCGATGCCCGTGTCCCAAACCGTGAATGCGATCCAGCCTTCCCAAACATTTATTTTCAATCCGATTTTGCCGCCGAGTTCGGTGAATTTTAGGGCGTTGGAAAGGAGGTTAACCAGCATTTGCCGCAGTCGCAGTTCGTCGGCAATTAAGTGGCTCAGTCCCGGTTCTATTTCGAGTGTAAATTCTATTTGGGCGGAGGGTTCTGCGTTTTCTGTACCGTCCGTTTTGCTCGGGGCGGGAGGGTTTTTTTCTTCTTGCTGTTGCAGTTGTTTTGCTTGTTCAAAGGCTCTTTGGCAGGTTGATGCTATTTCGACTGGTTCGGGAATTAGTTCTAGCTGCCCGGTTTCCATCCGGGTCAAGTCTAATATATCGTTAACTATTGTCATCAAATGCCGCCCGCTTTTATGGATTAGTTTGGCGTAGCGTGTTTGGCGATCGTTGAGTTCTCCAATCAATTTATCTTTGAGGAGGCTGGACAAACCGAGGACGGCGGTGAGCGGGGTTTTTAGTTCGTGGCTGATGCAGGATAAAAATTCGTCTTTTAGTCGGTTGAGATGGATTAAATCTGCGTTTTTCGCTGCTAGTTCTTTGGCGACTAAATGTTCTTCGGTGACATCTTGGCCCATTACTAAAATTAGCTTGTCTGAGAGCGGCTGTTTGACAAATTGCCAGATCCGTTCTTGACCTTTTTGTACGGGGCACTCGCAAATGTAGGTGTCTGGTTTGCCGGCGGTGGGGCACCAAGCTGGAGCGGTTAATGTTGAGGGGGAGGCGGCAGCGTACAGGGGCAGCGGGCAACTGGTGGCTGCTGTTGAATCACGCGCGGCGAAGCTATCCCGCAGGGAATCGCTCGATCTACTTGCTCCTACTAGGCTCCTGCATTCTTTGGTGATGCCCTCTAACTGCACGCTCTTGTATTCGCTTGTTAAATGGCTTGGTTTGCGGGGCGAGTGTTTACCCAAATTTGCTGCTGGTTCTGGAACTGGTTCTGGGCCTGCTCCCAGCAAAATCCGCCACGCTGCGTTTTGGCTGACTATTTGTGCGGTGGGGGTTTGCAATCTTAGGGGCAGGGGCAGTTTTTCCAGTAGTTCGACTAGGGAGTTCAGGTTTTCCGAAGGTTTCAATCCTGCTTCTAGAAAGCGCACTTGAGCGTCTAGGACCGTGGCGATTGCTTCGGAAATTGGTTTTTTTAATTCGATTTCTTTGACGGCTGTTGCCGGCTCTGTGAGGCTGCAGAGCGAGCTGCTGTTGAGTGCGGCGAATTGCAGCAGGCTCAGGCTGTCTAGCATTCCTAAAAATTGACCGCTGGCATCTGTGAGCGCGATCGGAGTGTTTGAGGAAATGCCGACGGTTTGGCGGTTTGGCCCGTCTGGGGTGTTCTGTTCCTCTGTTTGCATGTACTGCCAGAATTCCCTGACGCTCATAGCGCCGGGTAATGCCCTGACTGGTTCGATCGCGATCGGGCTTTCTGACAAAGGTTGCTGCCCGTCGTTTGTGCGATCGGCTCCCCAAGCCCAAAGGCTCCGGAGGTACACTAATCCCAGCGGCTGTAGCTGTTCGTTGACTACTGCGACTCGATCGCAGTTGCAGGAGCTGAAAATTGACTGCAGCGATTCTAGCGCAGCCGTTTGGTGGCACAGCGGCACTGGCTCGATAAAATTTTTGAGACTGGGGGTGGTGAGTAGCATAACAAACCTGAGAGTCTGCTCGCGAGAGCAGTAATATTTTTGATGCTCAATGTAGCTGCGAATTTCTGTATCTTATTAGTTTTATATCAGTTCGCTATCAGGCTCGATATCTGCACCGAGACCGGGGAGTTGGATGCCTACGCCTGATTTGAGGCGACTAGCAATTATTTTAAGGCTTAAGCTTAATTGCAGAAATCACGCTCAGGGTGCTTGACACAAAAACCACAGAGTACACTTTGATTCTTCCTTTGGTAGAAGCGCATCACTTATTTTGCGGTTAAGATTGGTTAAAATAAATATTGAGATGATTGTTAAAATGTTAAGTTTTTTGTAAAGGAGATATCAACTCTGAGCGAGCCAGCACTTTCAGGCAACTTAGGTGGTGCACCTACAGCTTTGCTTCCTCAACTGTCTATCGGTATTTTTGTCCGCTCTGAGGAAATCGCAGCCTCTGCGATCGAGCTTTTGAGAGGCGAACGCTATGCTTTAACGCACATTAACTCGGCAGTGGAGCTTTTGGGGTTCCTTAAGCACAATTATCACCTTGATTGTTTGGTTTTGGAGGTGGATGGGGAGCTGCGATCGCTTCTAGGCAAGCTGCAAGAACGATCGATCTTTTTGCCTGCTGTGATTTTTTCGCCTCACCCCCAAGATTGCAGGCCCCAAGCACCATATTCAGAGGGTTTTGAGGCCGCAGCCAGTACCCCCAACAAGAGTCAAGACGAAAGCTGTGCTTTTTTTTATCACCCTGCTGAGGTGCAACTGGCAATCGCTCGATTGAGCGAAATAGCTGCCGGTATCGATCGGGCGATCGCACAATTTCTGAAACTTTCAACTCCGGTTCCTGTCAATTACCAATCCGTAACGGTCGATGCGACAGCCCAATTGACTGCTCAAAGTTTGCTCAGCCGACAGCAGCGGCGACTGGCGGAAAAACTACGGGAGCGATTAGGATACTTAGGTGTGTATTATAAAAGAAATTCCCAGATTTTTTTGAGAAATCTGTCGGTACCAGAGAAGCAAAAGTTTTTGGACCAACTCAAGTCAAGTTATCGCGACATCGTTTTGAATTATTTTTCTCAAGATGCTGCGGTCAACAATCAAATAGATGAATTTGTGAATTTGGCTTTTTTTGCGGACGTTCCCGTGACTCAAATTGTAGAGATTCACATGGAATTGATGGACGAGTTTGCTAAACAGCTAAAAATAGAAGGGCGCAGCGAGGAAATATTGCTCGATTACCGCTTGACCCTGATTGACGCGATCGCTCATATGTGCGAGATGTATCGGCGATCGATTCCGAAAGAGACCTCTCAAGGTAGAAGGTAGAAGGGATTCGGCATAATTTAAGAAAGAAAAGGTAGAAGGTAGAATCAAACAAAAAAGAAAGAAGCCGACAAACTGTCGCGCGAGGGCGAGGCGGAAATTATTATAAAATAACAAAGAACAGCGGATTTAAGACAAATAACAACTACAACTAACATCTGACAACTAATACTCAACATTTAAAAAAGTTCATGAGTCCTCTGAAGAAAACCTACGTTCTGAAGCTGTACGTTGCGGGGAATACTCCCAACTCAGTGCGAGCTTTGAAAACCCTAAAGGACATCCTAGAACAAGAATTTCAAGGTGTCTACGCGCTGAAAGTCATAGATGTTCTCAAAAATCCTCAGTTAGCAGAAGAGGACAAAATATTGGCAACCCCGACGCTGGCAAAAATCCTGCCGCCACCGGTGCGAAAAATTATTGGCGATTTGTCCGATCGTGAGAAAGTTCTGATAGGATTAGATTTGCTCTATGAAGAACTTCGCGAAGAAGACCTGAATTCATAAGATAATCAGGTGAGAGTCAGTCGATTTTAGATTTAAGACTTCGGTTTGGCGTGAAACGTTCGGCGAGCGCTCAGTCGAAGCGTCGAGTCGTGCTCAGTCGAACGATTTTAGATTTTAGATTTACTCAACAGATGAATCTGGGAGGTTGAACACAAGTCTAAAATTTTTATCTTTCCACGACAGGAGTACGTGGCACGGTATCGGTTTTTGGGCGGGGTCATTAGTCAGCAGTCAGCAGTCATTAGTTATTGAGCAAGAGCCAAAACTAAAAGCTGGGTACAAAGACTCATGATCGGCGGTTAATGAGTGACAACTAAAGAATACTGAGAGTTGACAAAAATCGACATGAATGAAATTAGTCAAACGGTTAAACGAGAAGGATTGGTAACGGCAGGAGTTGAAAAAATTCGCACGATGATTGAGGGTTTCGATGACATCAGTCACGGCGGAATGCCGCTCGGCAGAACCACCCTAGTCAGTGGCACATCAGGAACGGGAAAAACTTTATTTGCCGTACAATTTCTCTATAATGGAATTACCCATTTTGACGAAGCTGGAGTTTTCGTAACTTTTGAAGAATCTCCGACAGATATTATTAAAAATGCTTGCAGTTTCGGTTGGGATCTGGCACAGTTAATCGAGGAAGGCAAGCTATTTATTTTGGACGCTTCCCCCGATCCAGAAGGTCAAGATATCGTAGGAAATTTTGATTTATCAGCCTTAATCGAGCGAATTCAGTACGCCATTCGCAAGTACAAAGCCAAGCGGGTTTCAATAGATTCTGTTACCGCCGTATTTCAGCAGTACGATGCTGCATCGGTGGTGCGCCGAGAAATTTTTCGCTTAGTTGCGCGCCTCAAACAAGTCGGAGCAACTACAGTTATGACGACGGAACGGGTGGAAGAATACGGCCCGGTAGCTCGGTTTGGAGTGGAAGAGTTTGTGTCGGATAATGTGGTAATTGTTCGCAATGTATTGGAAGGAGAACGCCGCCGCCGCACCATCGAAATTTTGAAGTTGCGGGGTACAACTCATATGAAGGGCGAATATCCTTTTACTATGACTAATGACGGAATTAATATCTTCCCATTGGGGGCGATGCGATTAACTCAAAAGTCTTCCAACGTGCGGGTTTCTTCGGGCGATAAAACTCTCGACGAGATGTGTGGCGGCGGCTTCTTCAAAGACTCGATTATTTTGGCTACGGGTGCAACGGGAACCGGCAAAACGCTCTTAGTGAGCAAGTTCTTGCAGAATGCTTGTATGAACGGCAATCGGGCGCTGCTGTTTGCCTATGAAGAGTCGCGGGCTCAGTTGTTCCGCAATGCTTATTCTTGGGGCATTGATTTTGAGGAAATGGAACAGAAAGGAATGCTGAAGCTGCTGTGTACTTACCCGGAATCTGCCGGTTTGGAAGACCACTTGCAGACTATTAAATCAGAAATTGCGGAGTTCAAACCTTCTCGAATTGCTATAGACTCGCTGTCGGCCTTAGCTAGAGGTGTCAGCAATAATGCTTTCAGGCAATTTGTGATCGGAGTGACAGGTTTTGCAAAGCAGGAAGAAATAACCGGCTTTTTTACGAATACAAGCGACCAGTTTATGGGTTCTAATTCGATTACGGACTCCCATATTTCTACGATTACTGACACGATTATTATGCTGCAGTATGTAGAGATTCGAGGAGAAATGTCGCGGGCAATTAATGTGTTTAAGATGCGCGGTTCGTGGCACGACAAAGGAATTCGGGAATACACAATTACTGAAAGAGGCCCACAAATTAAAGATTCGTTCCGTGGTTACGAACGGATTATCAGCGGTTCTCCGACTCGAATTACGATTAATGAGAAGAGTGAGCTATCGCGGATTCTCCAGGGTGTGCAAGGTCAAGACGATGAGGATATTTGAGGGTTAGCAGTAATTCATCGTTCTTAAAAGTAGGTTGGGTTGAGCTAGGAAACCCAACTTTTTTAATTTGAGGAGTTTGTGAACATTTATAGCAACCGCGACAATGTTTTGGAGGTTCTTAATTGCGGAAATAGGAGCTTTTGTTGCCTCTCGTACCCAATACCTATAGTTTTTACACACCAACAATACCTTCGCCCAAATCTAATACCCTGGCGATCGCAAATCTCTTGAATTGTGCTTAGAAAGCCAATACTTGCTGTACGATCGACCTCAGCTCGATTGGCAAACAGGTAGCCTTGCTGGTGTTAAAGTTATAGTAGGACGGTGTTCTTCTGAACTAGGTTGGATTCATCGCCATCGATGTATTGCCATCGCCGAAAAAACTGGATTGATTTGGCTATGGGGCAAATTGATTTTAGAGCAAGCTTGCTGGCAATATCAGCAGTGGCTAGCAGCAGGACTAATTCTGCCTAATATCACGGTGAATCTGTCGGCACGTCAAGTCAGCCAACCGACTTTAATCGCTAAGAGCGATCGCATCCTTGAGCGCACCGATACGAAGCCAAAATATCTATAGCTAGAGATTACGGGAACGGCAATGAGGCTTAATGTTGACATTACATACCATGTTTTGAGCAAATTATCAAAGCGTGGTATTGGGATTTATGTCGATTATTTTGTGCCTGGCTATGCTGTTTTTAACAATCTGAAAAATTTTCTGGTCAAGTCGCTCAAAATTGATCCCTCACTTGTCCGCGATTTAGCCAGCGTTGGGAGCGATCGCTCGCGGAATTGCCCAACCCACAGTTGTAATCACACATGGCTTAAATCTGAGCACAATTGCCGAAGAAATGGAAACCCCAGCGAAATGGGAATTGTTACAAGCTAGCGCCTAGGAAATTGGGCAGCATTATATGTTGAGGAAGCCTGTCAGTGCTGAGGTTGCCACTCAATTAATCGGACATCCTGAATTGTTGTCTACCACTATGTGGAATCAGCAATCCTCCCTCATCAAAGCGCGCAAAAGTCTTATAATTAATTTAATGCTCGTGTCGCTCAAATGACTAAAAAAATTTTCTTACGGAATAATATAAAAGTGTTTGGACAAGGCACCCAGACGATGATGTTTGCTCATGGATTTGGGTGCGATCAAAATATGTGGCGTTTCGTAACACCGGCTTTCGAGAAGGACTACAAAATCATCCTATTTGATTATGTAGGTTCGGGACAGTCTGATATTAGTGCCTACAGTTATGAACGGTACAGCGTTCTCAATGGGTATGTTCAGGATGTCCTCGATATTTGTGAAGAATTGGCGTTGACAGATGTGATTTTTGTCGGTCATTCGGTCAGCAGTATTATCGGTATCCTCTCCTCTATTCAAGCTCCTAATTACTTTAATCGCCTGATTCTCCTAGGGCCTTCACCTTGCTACATCAATGATTTACCAAATTATTACGGAGGGTTTGAGCGCCAAGATATTGAGGATCTTCTCGATATCATGGAGAAAAATTACATTGGTTGGGCAAGCTTTCTGGCGCCAATGGTGATGCAGAATCAGGATCGTCCTGAGTTAAGTGAGGAACTTGAGACAAGTTTTTGCTCCACTGATCCGGTGGTTGCAAGTCGCTTTGCCGAGGTGACTTTTTACTCTGACAATCGCAGTGATTTACCCAAGGTATCAGTACCTTCACTGATATTGCAATGCGCTGAGGACGTGATTGCTCCTAGCGAGGTAGGGCATTACCTTCAGCGCCACCTACCTAAAAGTACGCTACGGCTGATGAAAGCTACGGGACATTGCCCGCACCTGAGTCATCCACAAGAGACGATCGAGATGATTAAGGAGTATTTGAGTATACCTCATACTACTTGATTTGTATGGCAAACATGACCTACCAGATAGACGAGCTACTCAACACGTCACCCTGTGGATTTCTCTCGTTTGCTGACGATGGTACGATCGTAATGGTCAACGCCACATTACTGCAATTACTCGGATACGAAACCGATGAACTGCGGCAACGGAAAATGGACTCCATTCTGCCAATAGCCAGCCGGATTTTTTTTCAAACCCATTTCTTCCCCCTGTTGAAGCTCGACGGTAAAGTAGAAGAAATTTACTTTTCTTTAAGGTCAAAGCAGGGTAGTGATATACCCATGCTGATCAACGCTGTGCGGCGGAATCAGGGAGGAAACTTCGTCAACAATTGCATCTTGATCTGTATCCGCCAGCGTATCCTATACGAAGGTGAAATTATTAAAGCAAAAAAAGCAGCAGAGGCAGCTACTCTCGCCCAAAAGCAAGCGGAAATTGCTCTGCGGCAACAGTACGACAAGGCGATATTACTCCAAGAGATTACTCAACACATCCGTCAATCTCTTGATTTGTCTACAATTTTTGAGATTGCTTCGCAAGAGATTCGCTTGTTTCTTGATGCCGAGCGCGTTGGCATATTTAAGTTCGATCCTGACAGTAAATTTGGATATGGTGAGTTTGTTTCAGAATCTGTAGGCGAAGGATGTAAATTGGTAAGCCGAAATCAATTTAACGACCCGTGTGGTGGTGAACAAGGTATTGATTCATATAAAGAATGGAGAATGCAGGTAGTTGAAAATATTAATAAGATTGACATTCAACACTGTTACCGCGCTCTTTGGAAACAATTTCCGGTTCGGGCTAATTTAGTTGCGCCGTTGCTCAATGGACAAGATTTGTGGGGGTTGTTATGTATTCATCAATGTTCTGCTCCTCGGCAATGGGAAGAATTTGAAGTTGACCTTGTTAAACAGATTGCTAATCAGTTAGCGCTCGCCATTAAGCAAGCGGATATTTTTCAGAAGTTGCAGAAGGAATTGGCAGAAAGGCAGCAGGCCCAAGCGCGCATGAGAGAAATTAATCAACAACTGGCACTCTCTAACGAAGAGCTAGCCCGCGCTACTCACCTCTTAGAACAAGTGGTAAATATTGATGGGTTGACTCAAATTGCTAATCGCCGCTGTTTTAATGACCGCTTAGAGCATGAATGGCAGCGGCTATACCGGGAACAAAAACCTATTTCTCTTTTGTTGTTTGATGTGGATTATTTCAAACGTTATAATGATTGCTACGGTCATCAAATGGGGGATAGTTGTCTGTTCAAACTTGCTCAAATTGTGCAAGAGGTGGTATACCGTCCAGCGGATTTGGTGGCGCGTTACGGCGGAGAAGAATTTGCCATCATTTTGCCTAATACCGATCTTGAAGGAGCGAGTTCGGTGGCCCAACGGATTCACGCTGCTATTAAAGCTTTACATATTCCTCACAAAACCTCTGATGTGAGCGATGTAGTTACTATTAGTATGGGTATCGCTAACTTGATTCCGATTTCGGAACTATCATCGGCTGACTTGATTGCGATCGCCGATCGTTCACTGTACCGTGCGAAGCAACAGGGGCGCAATCAGTCGGCGACCTGCGACTACAGCGGCGATTCGATTTTTGACACTGACGCTTAAATCAAAATAATTGAGACCGAGGACAAAAATTTGTCCCCGGTCTCTCAAAATCAGTCATTTTATAAATTTAAGTGAGCACGGAGGGATTTGAACCCCCGACCCTCAGGACCGGAACCTGATGCTCTATCCACTGAGCTACGTGCCCTCTACTGTTTAGAGTATAACACGTCTTGCGGAAAATGGCGAGTGCCGATCGCAAATTTCCTGGCCGGCCTCCAAACCGCATGGGTCAAGCGGGTTAAACTCGCTCGCGCAATCAAGCATGAGGCTGTTGTCGAAGCCAGAGACTGCAAATTTTACCTAAATGGCAACAATAATACGAAAATGGGTAAAATAAGAGACTTTAATCTAGCAAACATTAGGTTCACATTCGATCGGGGTCGAGCATCTACCACAGCTAAAATAGCCCGCACCAATTCCTCCTAGCTAATCGGCAGTAAATGGTGATGCTGTTAAGACAGGTTTTGCAAAGACGGTTGTAGGCTAAGTTCACCAAATCTCTCAATTTTATGATTTATAAAATTTTAGACAAATTACCGCTGCGAACTGTTCTCATAGTTCCATTTATACTGCAAATCGTGGGAGCCGTGGGACTCGTAGGATATCTGTCTTTTAGAAACGGACAAAAAGCAGTTAATAACCTTGCCAGTCAGTTAATGAGCGAGGTGAGTTTGCGTGTCGAGCAAAATCTGCAAGTTTACCTGACAACTCCCCATCAAATCAATCAAACCAAGCTGGATGCTGTCAAGATCGGCTTGTTAAAGATGGAAAACTTATCAGCTTGGGATAAATATCTTTGGCGCCAAGTACAATTATATCCATATATCAATTTTACCTCCGTTGGCAACGATAAGGGAGATTATAGAGCCGGTGAACAACTGTCAAACGGCTCCCGAACCATTAATGTGATAGAAACATCTATTGGGTTAAATTTTTATTCTTACAATACAAACGAGCGAGGCGATCGCACTACAGTTACCACCATTGCCAAAAACTATGATAATCGGCAACATCCTGCGTACCAAAAAGCCGTAAAAGTCGGCAAACCTACTTGGAGTTCGGTTTTTGTTTCCTTACTAGAACCGACATTACTTATCAGTGCTATCCAACCAGTATACAGCGAAAAGAATCAGCTAGAAGGAGTCTTATTTACTGCCTTGCGTCTCGACCATCTTGGGAGATTTCTCAACAGTCTCAAAGTTGGCAAATCCGGTCAAACATTTATTATAGATCGCCAGGGTACTTTGTTAGCAACTTCTACAAACGAAAACCCGTTTCGCACTAAAGGTAATCAAAGACAATTGTTTAAAGTAGAAGAAAGTAGCAACCTTTTTACTCGCTCTACAGCTAAATATTTAACTGCACAGTATCAAAAATTAGACCTAATTAAAAAATCGGAGTTATTGAGCTTTGAAATAAATCACAAGCGACAATTTTTAAAAGTCTTGCCGTTCCAAGACGGCAAAGGTTTAGACTGGCTGATTGTCGTAGTTGTTCCCGAAGCAGATTTCACCAAAGAAATCGATGCCAATACCCGCACAGCGGTTTTGCTTTGTTTCGCAGCTTTAGGAGTAGCTGTGGCGATCGGCATTCTGACTTCTCGGTGGGTGACAAACCCTATTTTGCGCTTAAATGCAGCAGCAAAAAATATTGCTAAAGGTGAATGGGACACAACCGTAGAAAGCGAACGCTCGGACGAATTGGGGGAATTAGCCAAGTCATTTAACAGCATGGCTCAACAACTGCAACAATCTTTTGAAACTTTAGAAAACCGAGTGCAAGAGCGGACGGCAGAATTGGCTGTAGCTAAAGACAAAGCAGAGGTAGCGAATCAAGCTAAAAGCACCTTTCTTGCTAACATGAGCCACGAATTGCGATCGCCTCTCAATGCAATTCTTGGCTTTTCCCAACTGATGACTCGCAGCCCAACTCTATCCCCAGAACATCAAGAAAACATTAGCATAATTAACAGCAGCGGAGAACACCTGCTCACCCTGATTAATAACGTACTGGATTTATCTAAAATTGAATCCGGGCGCACCACCCTCAATCCCAAAAAATTTGACCTCTATCGCCTGCTAAACAACTTGGAAGATATGTTTGAACTCAAGGCACATGACAAGCAGTTGCAGTTAGTTTTTGATCGGAGCACCGAGGTGCCACAATATGTAGAAGCCGACGAGATAAAGTTGCGCCAAATCTTAATTAATCTGCTCAATAACTCTCTTAAATTTACCGATGATGGGGGTGTAGCCGTCAGAGTTAGCAAGCAGTCATTAGGCAGCAATCAGCAGGTAGAAAAGGGGAATTGTGCTCACCCAGAACTATCACTAAGTACAGAAAATTCAGCACTTAAAGGTCTTAAAATATCTCAATTCAGTCATTCGAACAACCAGATTATTGCCACGCCAAATGACGATTCAGCTTCTACCTCTTCCTTCTTCCTTCATTTTGAAGTCGAAGATACTGGTCCAGGTATTGCTACCAATGAATTAGACGCTCTTTTTGAACCATTCGTGCAAACCAAGACAGGCAAAGATTCGCAAGAAGGTACTGGCTTGGGATTGCCAATCAGTCGCAAATTTGTGGAATTAATGGGCGGCGAAATGAGCGTCTGTTCTGCTGTTGGCAAGGGAACTAAATTTAAGTTTGACATTCAAGTTATTGCGGTAGATGCGGCTGATATTGAAAGCCTAAAACCGACCCGCAATGTTATTGCTCTGGAACCCCACCAACCCACCTATCGAATTTTGATAGTAGACGATAAACCGCTCAACCGCCAACTGTTACTTAAAATCCTCTCTCCTCTGGGTTTTGAGCTAAAAGAAGGTACTAACGGTCAAGAAGCTATTGAGATTTGGGAGAGTTGGGAACCGCATCTAATTTGGATGGACATGAGAATGCCTGTGATGGACGGCTACGAAGCGACGCAATACATTAAAAGCACTATTAAAGGTCAAGCTACAGCTATTATTGCGCTGACAGCGAGCGTTTTGGAGGAAGAACGGGCAGTTATTTTATCGGCGGGCTGCGATGCTTTTATGAGGAAGCCTTTCCGGGAAGCCGATATTTTTGATGCTATGCACAAACATATCGGAGTGCGCTATATTTATGAAGATCCGGGTCAAACTAATTTATCGGCAATCAAAGAGGGCGATCGCGCAATGACTGCGACTGATTTGGTGAAATTGCCTGATTCACTGGTAGCTGATTTAAATCTGGCGATACTGAATGCAGATATGGATTTAATTGATACCTTGATAGAGCAAATTCGATTAAAGGATGCAGTAACGGCCGGTGCGATCGCAAATTGTATAGAAAATTTTGAGTACGACAAAGTTTTAAAGTTAATATCTCAAGCAATATCACATGAATAACGACATTCTTAGCACCGAGCGCGGTAATATTTTAGTAGTTGACGACACCCCAGCTAATTTGCGGCTGCTAGCCGGAATTTTGAACACCAAGGGCTATAAAGTGCGCCCGGTACCTAGCGGCGAGTTAGCGCTTTCGGCGGCAAAAGGTATGCCTCCAGATTTGATTTTGCTGGATATTATGATGCCTGAAATGAATGGGTATGAAGTCTGCCAAAAGATCAAAGCTGATAAACGAACTTGCGACATCCCCGTAATTTTTATTAGCGCGATTAATGAGGTACTTGATAAGGTCAAAGCCTTTGCGGTAGGCGGCGTAGATTATATTACCAAGCCCTTTCAGGTGGAAGAGGTTCTAGTTAGGGTAGAAACCCATTTAGCAATGTGCCAGTTGCAAAAAAAGCTTCAACAGAAAAACGATGAACTGACACTAACTTTAAACAAATTGCAAGCTACTCAGAATCAATTAGTGCAATCGGAAAAAATGGCTGCATTAGGGCAACTGATTGCAGGCATTGCTCACGAAATTAATACGCCGTTGGGGGCGATTCGCTCGTCTATTGGAAATATTACCAGCTTTTTGGATAACAATCTCGAAAGTTTGCCAGTTTTTTTTAAAGAACTGTCAGCCGAACGCCAGGAAGATTTCTTGCGCTTGATGTACAGTTCTAGTAAACAAAATTACTCTTTATCTACGCGAGAAAAACGGGTATTGAAAAAAGGCGTGAAGCAGCAACTAGATTCGGAAGGCATTGACAATGCTGACAGCCTTGCTAGCATTTTAGTCAATATCGGATTGCAAGGAAATCTGCAAGAATTCTTGTCGTTGCTCAAAGATCCCGACAGCGAAAATATCATAAAAACCGCCTACGACTTTGCTAGCATTCACAGAAGCGCCCGAACCATCGCTACCGCTACTGAACGCGCTGCAAAAGTCGTCTTTGCTCTAAAAAATTATGCGCGTTACGATGTAAATGGGGAAAAAATACAGGTTCATATTACGGATGGAATTGAAACGGTATTAACCCTTTATCAAAACCAAATCAAGCAGGGTGTGGAAGTTGTCAGAAACTATCAAGATCAATTGCCGGCGGTACTCTGTTATCCCGACGAACTCAATCAAGTTTGGACAAATTTAATTCACAATTCCTTACAAGCGATGGACAATCAAGGAACTTTAACAATTGACGCGGGACAACAAGATTCCAACGTCTTGGTAAAAATTATTGACAGCGGTAAGGGGATTCCACCAGAGATTATTCCGAAAATTTTTGAGCCGTTTTTTACTACTAAACCTGCGGGAGAAGGCAGCGGGTTGGGGCTGGATATTGTCAAAAAAATAATTGAAAAACATCAGGGTAAAATAGATGTGGAGTCGATGCCCGGTAAAACAGAATTTACCGTGTCTTTGCCGATTAATTTAACTGAGTAGGTAAAGCGCCGGAGACTGAAGTCTGGGGCTAAAATTTGCAGTCTACCCGCGCGGAATGTAGAATTTGGAAAACGGTGTGCTTACCCATCGGGCTTTACCCTGCCAAACTAAAGAAGGAAATTAGCGATGTCTAAATCAGCAATTTTGTGTGTGGACGATGAAGTAGGGGTGTTGGAAAGCCTGGAAATTGAACTGCAACAGGCTTTTAACGGTAAATATCTTTGGGAATTTGCTGAAAGTGCTGCCGAAGCCCTAGAGATTATTGAAGAGCTATGTGAAGCTGAGGTTAACATTTTAGTAATTGTCTCTGATTGGTTGATGCCTGGAATGAAAGGAGATGAGTTGCTGATTAAAATTCATCAAAAATATCCGCAAATTGTGACAGTGATGCTGACAGGACAAGCAGACCAAGAAGCAATCGAGCGCACAAAAGCTCAAGCCAATCTTCATGCTTTCATAGAAAAACCTTGGCGAAATCAAGAATTAATAGAAGCGATCAAGTCTGGTCTAGCAAATTTATGAAAAAACCAGTCATTATTTGTGTAGATGATGAGCAGACTATACTCGATAGTCTGGAAATAGACCTGCTAAAAGCCTTTGAAGATAAATATTTAATTGAAACGGCTCAAAGTGGCGAAGAAGCTTTAGAGTTGCTGTCCGAACTTTTAGCAGAACAGTATGAAGTTCCTTTGGTTATTTCGGATCATATCATGCCTAGTATGAAAGGAGACGAACTATTAAGGAGCGTTCATGCTATCTCGCCGAACTGTCTCAAGATTATGCTGACGGGGCAGGCAGATTTGGAGGCGGTAGCCAATGCTATTAACTATGCTAAATTGTACCGATATATACCTAAACCTTGGCAATGTGATGACTTAAAATTAACTGTCACTGAGGCAATATATAAATATTTTCAAGATAAACAATTAGCCGAAAAACAAAGAGAACTTCAGGAAATGAATCAGGAGTTGGTAAAATTAAACCGCAAGCAGGCAATGCTGATTGCCAAACTCCATGAAAACGAAAGTCGCTTGACGCAATATCTAGAAGCTATGCCATTGGGCGTGTGTGTACTTGATGCAAACGGGCAATCTTTCTACGCTAACCAGAAAGCGCGGGATATATTTGGAAAAGGCACTGTGCCGCATATTAATTCAGAGCAAAAAGCAGCCATTTATCAATTCTATAAAACCGGGACTAATCAGAGATGCCCCGTGGAAGAATTGCCAATTATGCGGGCGCTTCGGGGTGAAAATGTGCGGACTGAGGGTGTAGAAATTCGTACAGCTAATAAGATTATTCCTGTAGAGAGTTGGGCAACTCCAATTTATGATTCTACAGGCGACATTTCCTATGCAATTATTGCTTTTAGTGACATAAGTGAACGCAAGGAAGCTGAAGCGGCGCTAATTCAAGCTGAAGAGAAGTATCGCGGGATATTTGAAAATGCTCTAGAAGGTATTTTTCAGACGACGCCGGACGGACATTTTATTAGTGCGAATCCTGCTCTGGCGGAAATTTACGGCTACGATTCCGCGTCAGAATTGATAGAAAGTATTAATGATATTCAGCAGCAATTGTACGTGGAACCGAACCGCCGTCAAGAGTTTCTGGCGCTGATGAAACAGCACGGTACTCTGTGTGAGTTTGAGTCTCAGGTTTACTGTCGAGATGGCAGCATTATCTGGATTTCTGAGTATGCGCGCACAGTTTATGATGCTAACGGTGAAGTTCTTTACTATCAGGGTTTTGCTAAGGATATTACTTTGCAAAGACAGGTGGAAGTAGAACGAATCAGGTTTACTAATGATTTAGAAAAAGCTTTGGCAGCCGAAGAAAAGTTAAATGAGGCACTGTCAGAAAACGAAAGCCGATTGACTCAATTCCTAGAAGCGATGCCAGTGGGAATATTTGTTGTCGATGGTAAGGGTAAACCTTTTTACATGAATTCTTGGGGCGAAAGGATACTAGCCCAAGGTTTAATTTTTGATGGGGGTACTGACCAATTTCCTGAAGCTTATCATTTTTACGACGCTGGCACTAATCAATTGTATCCGAGGGATAGCCAACCGATTGTTCGGGCGTTGCGGGGAGAATTTGTGCGTATGGACGATCTCGAAATTCATGGGTCGGATCGCGTTGTGCCGATCGAGGTTTGGGCGACTCCAATCTACGACGAACGGAAAAACATAGTTTACGCCATAGCTGCTTTTCAAGACATCACAGAACGTCTAGAGGTAGAAACAGAGCGCCGCCAATTCACAGACGAGTTGCAAAAAGCTTTAGCAGCGGAAGAAAAATTAACAGATGCTTACGGGCGGTTTGTGCCGCACGAATTTCTCCACTTTCTGGGATATGAAAGTATTCTGGAAGTCAAATTAGGCGATCAGGTACAGAAAGAAATGTCGGTGCTGTTTTCAGATATCCGCGATTTCACTTCTCTTTCGGAAAGGATGAATCCCGAAGAGAATTTTAAATTTATTAATGGTTATTTGTCGCGGATGGAACCGGCAATTACTGACCATTTTGGTTTTATTGATAAATATATTGGCGATGCGATTATGGCGCTGTTTGATGGCAGTGCGGACGATGCTGTGAAAGCTGGAATTGCCATGCTAGAACAGCTTAACGAGTATAATATTAGTCGTAATCCGGTCGATTGCCCGCCGCTGCAAATTGGCATTGGAATTAATACGGGTTCTTTGATGTTAGGCACGGTGGGTGGCCAAAGCCGGATGGACAGCACGGTGATTAGCGATGCGGTAAACTTAGCCTCCCGCGTGGAAAGTTTGACGAAAGAGTATGGAGTTTCGATGTTAATTACTCACAATACTTTTATACAGTTGAACGATATTTATGATTTGAGGTTGATCGATCGCGTAACAGTTAAAGGCAAATCGCGAATGGTAACACTTTATGAAGTATTTGCGGCCGATCCGCCAGAGTTACGACAGAAAAAGTTAGAGACAAAGACAATCTTTGAGCAAGCTTTGGTACTCTACTATAGTGACAAGTGTGGCGAAGCTAAAAGATTGTTTTCGGCGTGCTTGGAAATCAACCCTAATGATACGGTAGCTCAAATTTATATGCAGCGGTGTCTGAAAGGGGCGATCGCTCGGGTGCATCTCACTTTGGCAAATCTATAAAAAAATAGCTAAAATGAAGAAGCTAGTAAAACAGTAAAAAAGGATAAGGTAAATAAAATGACACCCGAAGATCGACAGCGCCTAAAAGCACACTTAAAAGAGGTAGCAGAAATTCTTTACAGAAATACAGCTCCAACCGAGCTGTCAAATTTTGAAAGTATCGAAAAATCTTTACGTCAAAAAATATTAGCAGAAGTGGGCCCAGAACTAGGTAGCGTTTTTTTTCAACAGTATCAGGAATTAAAACAGGAAGAACCCGAAAAATAAAATCCGTAGTCGGGTTGCTGAATATTACAGATAATCAGGCAGAATATTTTGGATTAAAATCCTCTACTCAACTCAGCCCCATAATGGATAAGTGCGCTCTTTTAATTAGTGCCAATGAATCTTATGAAAGAGGAGAAAAAGATTTAGAAATTTTCACAGTAATCCCAGTTTCTCATAGTACATTACACAGATTAGTAAGCCGACAAGAATTTGAATTGCCTACATCTAAACAAGGGGTCCAAGAAATTACATTAGATGGAGGCAAAATCAGGCTACATAACGAACAAAAAGACGAGCCGTGTTATTGGAAAGATTATAAAGCCCTCTGCTTAGATAATCTTTATTGTGGAGCATTTTTTCAAAACAATCAAGATTTAATTGATTGGAGTAATAGCCAAAAACTTCTGCATCCTATATATTGTATAGGAGATGGTCATCCCGGAATTTGGAACCTCTTTCAAGAAATTGGAGGGACTGAACAAAGACAAGAAATTTTAGATTGGTATCATCTGAAAGAAAATCTCTATAAAGCAGGAGGTTCAATAAAACGCTCAAAGCAAGCAGAAAGTCTGTTATGGTCAGGGAAGGTTAATGAAGTTATCAATTTATTTAAAAATCTGAAAAAAAAATCATTTAAAACATTTTGTAATTATTTAGAAACTCATCGCAGCCGAATAGTTAACTATCAATCTTATAAAGAAGAATCCCTAAGCTCAATCGGTTCGGGAATCATTGAATCAACGATTAAACGAATTGGACTAAGAGTGAAACTATCGGGGGCACAGTGGAATATCGAGAATGTTTCCTCTATCCTTTCTCTTCGCTGTGCTTATCTTAATGGTGAACTTTCCACTTGATGTATTTGCAAAAGTGAGATGCACCCGATCGCTCCTCCATAATACAATTTTAAATTTTAGAGTTTAGAATTGGGAATGATTTATTCCATAATGGTTGGGAGTTTGCCTACAGTTAGATTTATTTTGAAACTGGTCTAATCATTGTTTAGACAGGCAGAGAAACGCAAACTATTGTTTCTTGCTGCGGCAAACTTTCTATTTTAAATTCTCCTCCGTGCAATTCTGCAAGGCGTTGAACGATGGCTAGGCCCAATCCCAAACCTGCTTGTTGGTACAGTTTGCGATCGAACTGCCTGTAAGCTTCTAGCTGTGCAATCTGATCGGCAGTCATGCCGCGGCCTTGGTCTTTGACAGACAGAATAAAAGTCTGATTTTCGACGAAAGTGCTTAATAAAACAGGCGTTCCTTCTAAAGAAAATTTGAAGGCATTGTCCAAGAGTTCTTCAACAATTTTTGCGAGTCTGACAGAATCCATAGCTACTGACGCATCTTGCAAGTTTAATTGTAAATCGTCGGTTCTATTCGCGTGTTTTGCTTGCTGCCTCGCTTTTTGACTCAGCAAAGATTTTACACAGCTAAATTCGCTGTTTCGCATCTCCTTTAGCAGTTCGGGATTTGTGGCTGCTATCTCCAATTCTGCATACAGCAAAAAGTTCTGAATTAGTCGATACAAGCGATGACCGGAAGTTTGGATTTGACCGATCATCTCTAAGATATCTGATTCCTCTAAGACCTGATATTCTGACAGAATCAGCTCAGAAAAACCCAGAATTGCATTCAAAGGAGTCCGCAATTCGTGGGGCAGCGACATACTAATATTAGTGCGTAATTCGTCTAGCGTCTTTTGAGATTGTCGGCTAATTGTTTTTTGTTTTTCAAGTCTAATAGCAATGGCTTTTAGAAGTTCTTGCGGCGTACACGGCTTAGTAATGTAATCGTCCGCTCCCAGTTCCATGCCCGTGCGAATGTCAACTTTATCGGCTTTTGCTGTGAGGAAAATAAACGGAATTGTGGCAGTCAAGGGTTCGGAGCGCAAAGCTTTGATGACGCCGTGACCATCTACTTCTGGCATCATCATGTCGCACAAAATTAAATCCGGGATTTGTTCGATAGCCAATTTGATGCCGACTTGGCCGTTAATTGCTCCTATTCCTTCAAAATTTTCGGCTTCTAGCAACTCTAAAATATTTTCTCTAATCGCTTCTTCGTCTTCTATTACCAAAATCTTAGCCACGGTGATAGCTCCTTTTAGTTAGTAGTTTGTTGGAAAATTCTGGGTTCAAGCACTTGATAAGTTTGTTTGTTAGGCGCTTAATTAATCGTTAAATAGCGGATATGTATAGTTGATAATTCAGTTGTTATTGACTGGGAGGGCAAATGAGAGGCAAGGTAATAGTGAAAGTTGTACCTTTTCCTTCTTGACTGTCGATCGCAAGTTGGCCGCCGTGAAGTTCCACAGCCCTCTTCACAATTGCTAAGCCAAGACCTGTTCCCGAAATAGTGCCGACATTTGTAGCTCGGTAAAAAGTTTCTAATATCCGCTCTCGATCGGCTTGGGGAATGCCGATGCCCTGGTCTTGAACTTGGAAAACAGCTTCTTTGTTTTGACAGTTGAGGTGCAAGGAAACTGTACTGCCGGCGGGGGAATATTTGATGGCATTTGAGAGGACATTTCCCAAGATTTGCTGCAGCAGTTTTTCATCCATTTGCGCCTCGCAGTTGTCGCCTTCGTATTGAAAGGCGATCGGGTGTTGGTTGCTGTCGTTGAGCTGCTGCTCTTCTACCAGTTGACGGCAAAATTTTTCAAGGTTTAAGGAAACCGGTTGAAACTGCAAAGTATTGGCTTCGATTTTGCCAATTACGAGGATATCTTCTAATAACTCTGTCATGCGTTTAATTGCTAATTGAATCCGCACAAAATGAGTAGATTTTTTATCTTGGGGCCACTGAGAACTGTAATCTTGCAGCAATCCAGCGGAAAATTGGATGGTTGTCAAAGGTGTGCGAAACTCGTGGGAAACCATTGTGACAAATTTAGCTCGCAGTTGTGAAAGTTCCTTTTCTCGTGCGAGGGCTTTGAGAATTTCCGCTTCGGCTCGTTTGCGATCGCTAATGTCACGGGCTTCCGCAATCAGCAGCAAAACTTGTCCTGTTTCATTTTTAACAGGTTTCAGTGAGAAATCAACTGTCATAATCTGGCCACTTTTGCCTAACAAGTCGATTTCGCTGCGGAAAAACTCGCCGCGACTTGCTTTGCCGATCGCGCATTGCAATTGTTCGGAAACCTGTGGCGACTGGGCCCAAATCGCCATATCCCAAATCGGGCGGCCCACAATACCCTCCGATCGCAATCCGGCAAAATCGAGGGCTGTCTCGTTCACTTCCAGCACAATTCCTTCGGGAGTCAGCAGCTTGGTTAGCTGAAATGATGAGTCAAAAATCGCCCGAAAGCGGCGCTCGCTTTCCCGCAGCATTTGAAAGGTTTGAGAGCGTTCGATCGCATAGCGGATCGTCCGCACTAATAATTGAGTAGTAATTTGACCTTTAACAATATAGTCTTGAGCTCCCAAGCGAACTGATTCGAGGGCGATCGCCTCATCGTCCAAGCCTGTCATTACCACCATTGGCACATCAGGAGCAACTTCTCGCAGGCGAGTTAGCGTTTCCAAACCGCGACTGTCCGGCAAAGAAAGGTCGAGCAAAACTACATCAAAGGGTTGTTTGCACAGTTGTGCGATCGCCTCATGCAAGAACTCAACAGACACCAGTTCCCACTCGACGCCCACAGATACTTCTAACAGTTCTGCAAGTAAATCAGCATCAGCCGGATTGTCTTCTACTAACAGAATTTTAATCCACATAGCTTAGACGTTTTTGACTGTAAAAATTTTACTCTACCAATCTTAGGTTAAACTTTTTTGCTTTCCCTTGCCATTTTCAACTTGAAAATTATTATTTGGGAACTGTCACCACCACCAGCCACCAATCCTCAATCCATCTCACCAGCTTAGCGACTTGACTAAAATCGATAGGTTGAGTGATGTAGCACCGGGCTTACAGGTAATAAAACTTGAGCATCTCTTCATCTGCTGCTGAGGTTGTCATAATTACCACCCTAATCATTTTTAACTTGAGGGCTGAGTTGATTTCTATCAATATTTCTAACCGTTTTTTTAGGCAAAATTAAGCTAAGCAGAATTATATTTGGACGTGAAGGCGAAGAGAAAAACCTGCTTTATATTCAATAAACAAAATTATTTCTTATACCATATTTGATACAACTTTCTAATTGTTAAAAATTGGCTTGTCGCCAGCTTTTATAAAGTCCATTCAGTCTCAATGAGCGAATCATCCACCAGGCGAATTCCCATAGGTTGAAAACTTTTATAGCGTTCATAAGCAAAGCATCTGTTCGTTTAATTTAGAGGAAGTTTGACGACTGCCAGCCAGAATTCCTCAATTAACCTGACTACTTTCGTAAATTCAACGAAGTCTACCGGTTTTGTTATGTAACAGTTGGCGTGGAGGGAGTATGACTTAAAAATATCTTCGGGCGCTGCTGAAGTGCTGAGAATTACTACAGGAATTAATTTTAACTTGGGATCAGTTTTAATTTCTTCTAGCACTTCTATACCGCTTTTTTTCGGCAGATGCAAATCGAGCAAAATCAAATCGGGACGAGGTACTCTGAGATAGGGTTCTTTTTGCCGCAAAAACTTGATTGCTTCGACTCCATCCTCCACAAAATGCAAGTTATTCAATATTTTACCCTGACTGAGGACTTCTATTGCCAAATCGGCATCGCTGGGAGAATCCTCAATCAGCAGAATCTCTATAGGTCTAACAGTGCTTCGATCGCTCATAACCGGCGTATCCTTTAAAGTATAAAAACAAAATTGAACTTTGAGGCTTCAGGTACTAATTATAGGAATAGTGAAGTAAAAATTCGCTCCTTTTCCCTCCTGAGATTCCACCCATATCCGACCGCCGTGGCGTTCAACAATGCGCTTGCACATCGCCAAACCTATACCAGTACCGGAATATTGGCGCCGGGAGTGCAGGCGCGCAAAAATGATAAAAATGCGATCGGCATACTGCGGATCGATGCCAATGCCGTTATCGCGGACGCTGAACACCCATTCGCTCTCTTGCCTGCAGGCAGCGATATGAATCAACGGGATATCTTGGCGACAAAATTTGATGCTGTTGGCGAGCAAATTTTGGAATAATTGCACCAGTTGAAATTCATCCGCCATCACGGTTGGCATCGCGTCGCAGGTGATTACAGCTTTTGTTTCGGCGATCGCAATTTGCAAATTGCAGATAGTTTGCTTAACCACAGCGTTGCAGTCCGCCTGCTCAAACTCCTGACCCCTCGTTCCCAGGCGCGAATACGCCAACAAATCGTTAATTAACTGCTGCATTCTGGTGGCGCCATCGACAATATAATGAATATACTTATCTGCGCGATCGTCCAAATTTCCTTGATAGCGCTGGGCCAGTAATTGAGTGTAACTGGTAACGGCTCGGAGCGGTTCTTGCAAATCGTGGGAAGCCACGTAAGCAAATTGTTCTAATTCCTCGTTGGAACGCTTCAAATCTTCTGTAAGTTGCAGCATTTGGTGCTCTGCTTCTTTGCGGCCTGTAATGTTGTAAACCAAGGCGCAACAAGACAGCAAATTCCCCTGGGAGTCCATGACGGGACTGGTAGACATATCAGTCCAAATATCTTTGCCGTCCTTGGTTTTGAATTTAAATTCGTGTTGTTCACCAATACCTTGCTTGCGCCGCTCGATATTTTCAATAGCTTGTGGTTTGTCCCGTTCGTCCATGAAATCAAAAAGCGACCGCCCGAACATTTCTAATTCACTATAACCTAGCATTCGCGCCATTGCGTGGTTTACGTAAGTCGTGAGGCTATTTCTGTCAATTACCCAAATACCTTCTTCTGCTAATTCAACTATTTGCCTGTACTTGAATTCGCTTTCTAGCAAAGCAGTTTCAGTTAGTTTCCGCTCAGTGATATCTTTCATAAAACAGTGATGACCGTTAAATATCCCTTGTGCGTCGCAAGCTTTTACCATCGTTAATTGCTTATAAAAAAACGAGCGATTTTTTCGGACTCCTCTAGCTTCAACTTCTACTTTGCCAGAAATTAGCATTTCCTGATAAGCTGAGAGCATCATCTCAACATCGCCCGGATGTACGGTGCTCTGCCATTCCATGCCAAGCATTTGTTCCGGTTCGTAACCGCATTTATGAGCGTAAGCTCGGTTAACCTTCACGTAGCGCCCCTGAATATCCAGCCGTGAAATGCCTTCCACCGCATTTTGCATGGCACTGGTTAGGTCACGCAGCTCTTTTTCCGCTTGTTTGCGATCGCTAATATCCTGACCGATACCCAAAAAACCGTTAATATTTCCGTTACTATCAAATAAGGCCGTCACCGACAGCAGTACCGGAAACCGCAAACCATCTTTGCGAATGTAAGTCCATTCATTTTCGTCAGCGATTTGCCGGCACGGCAAGGCAAATAATACTTGAATTCCCGGCTCTATTTTCACTCTCAATTTATCAGAAAGAACTTCAGCTCTTTTAGCTATCTCCAGAGGATCGTGAATTATTGCTAGCGTGACTTTACCCACCACTTCTTCTAGCGAATAACCTAAAAGTTGCTCTGCCGCCCGATTAAATGTTTTAATTGTACCGTCTGGGTCTGTAGAAATAATTGTGTAGTTAGCGCTATTAAGAATTGCATTTTGCAGTTGCGTCAACTCCAACAAAGTTAGCGCAATTTTTTCGCGGTAGGCTATTTCTTTTTGCAATGTCTGGTTAGAAATTTCAATTTGAGCAGTGCGCTCAGCAACTCGATGCTCCAGAGTTTCATTGAGCCGTCGATTTTCCTCTTCTACCTGCTTGCGTTCTGTAATATCAGTAATAGTACACACATAACTTTTAACATCCCCATTTTCTCCGACTTGACCGACAGATTGACCGAATACCCAACTGATTTGAGTGTGATTAATGCCTTGAAAGCGGTACTCAGATTTAAAAGGCAATTTCTCCTGCGCGGCGCCATACCATTCAGAAAAAACCCGCTCGCGGTCGTCTGGATGAATGCCTTGCAACCACCCTTTGCCCAAAGCTTCATCACAGGTAATTCCCGAAATTTGACACCAGCGCTCGTTGACATACAAGCAGTCTCCTTCAGCATCTGCATAAAATATTCCTACCGGCGAAGCTTCAGTTAAAGTTTGATAGCGAGCTTCCGTTGCTCGGCGTTCTATTATTTCTTTTTGCAGTATTGAATCGATCATCCCTAATTGAGTTGGACTCAGCAGAGTTAATGCTTGGGGAACAAAAGGAATTAATGCAAAAGCGGTGTAAGCAGAAATCGCGGCGGTAATAATTTTCAGACTGCCAGACACCCAATAAACAGGATGCCAAAGCGTCCAAACTTCCATTATATGAGTAGTGCCGCAAGAGATAATAAACGCTGCAAGCAGCCAAAAGATGTTACGGAAGGGCAAGTCTTTTCGCTGACCGATAAAATAAATTAGGGATAGCGGTATTGAATAGTAGGCCAGGGCAATTATAGAGTCTGACACTATGTGGAGCGCGACTAGCTCTCGCTGCCAAAGGTAACAGTAGCCTTGAGGAATATAATTCCCGGTGAATAACAACTGATTTAAAAAATTCCAAATCATCATAAATGGAATGGGTAATCGAGAATTAGTAATTGGTAATTCGTAATTGGTAAGCGGGAATTGCTAATTGGTGATTTAACCCAATGACTTATAACCTATCTCAAATTTTTGAAAGATACAGTCTTGAACGCACCGAGGGCTAAAAACCCGGTTTCTGGTTAGATGCCTCGTTGCCAAACCGAATATTGTCGTAGAAACTGGTTTTTATTCCGTAACTCTTAATATAGCAATTCTTAATGATTCGCGAGTTCTAGCGAGCTCTAGGTTGGGTAGAACGAAGTGAAACCCAATATTCCGATTTTAGATTTTAGATTTTAGCTTTTCCTTCCTTCTTTCTTATCTTCTAGATAATTAAAGCCTTCTCTCCTAGATAGCTAAAGCCTTCTTCCATCTATCTGTTACATCTGTTACATCCGAAGAAAGCTAATCCGTTGCCGAACTTCCTTCTGCTATAAAAAATGGGGCGAGCTCGAAGCCCGCCCCACCAAAAATTATGCTGCTGCTATTAGCCCAACAGCGCCTGAGCCTTAGCTACCACATTATCAACTGTGTAGCCAAACTTTTCTAAAGCAACGGGGCCCGGTGCAGAAGCGCCGAATCTGTCAATACTGACGCTATCGCCTTCGGAGCCCAAATAACGTCCCCAGCCGAAGCTAGCAGCCGCTTCAACTGCCAAGCGTTTAGTAACAGCTTTTGGCAGTACAGATTCGCGGTAAGCGGCATCTTGTAAGTCGAACAATTCCCAGCAAGGCATCGAAACTACCCGCACTTTATTGCCTGCGGCGCGCAATTTTTCAGCGGCATCAACGCAGAGGTATGTTTCGCCGCCGGTGCCGATTAAAATGATGTCGGGAGTGCCGCCATCGTCAGACAAAATGTAAGCGCCTTTGGCCGTTCCTTCGATCGAACTTCCAGCCAAATTGGGCAGGTTTTGACGAGACAGAGCCATTAAAGTTGGGCGGGTGCGGCTTTCAACTGCCACTTTGTAAGCGCCGGATGTTTCATTACCATCCGCAGGGCGCATTACCAACAAATCGGGAATTACGCGCAGAGAAGCTAAAGTTTCCACGGGTTGGTGAGTCGGACCATCTTCGCCCAAGGCTACGGAGTCGTGAGTCATTACATAAATAACTCCAGCTTCCGAGAGTGCCGAGAGGCGAATTGCTCCCCGCATATAGTCAGCAAATACCAAGAACGTTGCGCAGTAAGGAATTAAACCGCCGTGGAGGACCATACCGTTGGCGATCGCGCCCATGCCGTGTTCCCGCACACCAAAGCGCAGGTTACGTCCTTCGTATTGACCTTTTTGGAAGTCTTTTTCACCCTTGAGCAAAGTCATGTTAGAAGATGCCAAGTCAGCGGAACCGCCGATCAATTCAGGTAAGACACCTGCCAAAGCATTCAAACATTTTCCAGAATGATTCCGAGTCGAATCTGCCTTATCTTCCGGCTTGTATGTCGGCAAAACTTGATCCCAACCTTCAGGAAGTTTGCCAGCAACCGTGCGCTCGTATTCTGCTGCTTCTGCAGGATATGCTGCTTTATAAGCATCAAAAGCTTTCTGCCATTCTTGCTCAGATTGAGCGCCACGTTCGACTGCTTTGCGGAAGTGTGACAAAGCATCATCAGGAATCTCAAACGGTGCGTGTTCCCACTTCAAGAAATCGCGAGTTGCTTGCACTTCATCGCTACCCAAAGCAGCACCGTGAGCGCTGTAAGAATTGCGCTTGTTGGGAGAACCGTAACCAATGATGGTGCGGACTTTAATCATGGACGGTTTGTCCGTGACTTTTTTGGCTTCTTCAATAGCTTTGTGAACTGCTTCTAGGTTAGTATCTTCGTCTAGAGCGGTATTGTCTACTGTAATTACGTGCCAATTGTAAGCTTCAAAACGCTTGCCCACATCTTCAGTAAAGGCCAAGCTTGTGTCGCCTTCAATAGAAATGTGATTGTCATCGTACAAGGCAATTAATTTGCCGAGTCCGAGGTGTCCGGCCAAAGAACAAGCTTCGCCAGAAACGCCTTCCATGTGGCAGCCGTCACCCATGATGACATAGGTGTAGTGGTCAACAATTGTGTGGTCGGGCTTGTTATACTTAGCAGCGAGGTGAGCTTCTGCCATTGCCAAACCGACGGCATTAGCAATTCCTTGTCCCAGGGGGCCTGTTGTAACTTCTACGCCTTCGGTCATGAAGTTTTCGGGGTGTCCGGGGGTTCTGGATTCCCACTGGCGAAATTGCTTGATGTCGTCGAGGGTGACGCTATCGTAGCCTGTCAAGTACAGGAGGGCGTACTGTAGCATACACCCGTGCCCGGCGGAGAGGACGAAACGATCGCGATTAAACCACTTGGGGTTTTTGGGGTTGAACCGCATGAACCGATCCCACAGCACAAAAGCCATAGGGGCAGCGCCCATCGGCAGTCCCGGGTGTCCTGATTTTGCTTTTTCTACCGCATCGATGGCCAAAAAGCGGATAGAGTTGATGCAGAGTTCTTCGAGTGATTGGGTTGCAACAGCCATAATTCTGGTTTTTATACGTTAAGAGAGAGTGTGTGTGGTCGATTCTGACAGAGGTGCGATGAGCCGAGTTCGATCGCTCGCGTTTCTGCTGTTCAGTTTCTGTGGAACTGCCGTGAGGCTGCACTACATATCATCTCACCTGTTGCGATCGACAGACAACTTAATTTTTTAATGTTTCGGTCGCTTTGTGCAGTCGATCGTAAATTGTTATCGGAGATATTTCTGGGGCGAGTGCTGCTCTGTGCGATCGGGCTACGAGAGGGTGTAACTTATTATTTGGCAAATTGGCTCTCAAAACCCCCCTGTTATGATAGAGTTTGGTGTTTCTGACATCTTGCAGCTTTGTCACGAACAGGCAAGATGCCTGTTCCACAAAGAGTGAATTTTCTTGTGGGGCGTTGCTCAAAGCAACGCCCGATCGCACGATCGCCAGAATAGTGCAAGATGTCAGATATTTGTAATTTTAATCAGGCAATAACTAATGACTCTCAGTGAAGCCGAAGTCCGCAGTCAAAAAGTAGACGAACTGCGATCGCAAGGCATAGAACCTTATCCCAGTGAATCCTACGCGCGATCGCACACAGCCAAGCAAGTTCGCGAAATATTTAGTCAGCCGGGAAAAGAACTCGAAAACGGAGAAACTGACCCCGAAGAAATTCCCCTGCGATTAGCCGGCCGCATCACTTCCAAGCGAGACAGCGGCAAAATTGGTTTCATCGATTTAAAAGACGCTACAGACAAGATTCAACTCAAAATCGAGAAAGCAATCGTCACCGGCGAAGTCGGTTTGAGCTTTGAACAAATTAAAAAATTGCTCGATGTCGGCGATTTTGTCGGCGTCGAAGGTATCGGATGCCGCACCCCCAGGGGAGAACTTTCTATTTTAGTCAGGGAATTAAAGCTTTTATCAAAAGCTACCATTCAATTTCCCGATTCTTATTATGGAATTAACGACCCCGAAGTTTGCCGCCGTCACCGCGAAATGGATTTGGCAAGCAACCAAGATGCGCTCAACCGTTTTATGCTTCGCAGCCGCATCGTTCAAAGCATCCGTTCCTATCTGTGGCAAGCCAATTTTTACGAAATAGAAACGCCAACACTGCAAGCTATTTATGGCGGTGCTGCTGCTAAACCCTTCATCACTCACCATAATGCTTTGGAAGTGGATTTATATTTGCGAGTGGCTCCAGAATTATTCTTAAAAAGAGCAATTTGCGGCGGTTTCGAGCGAGTTTTTGAACTAGGGAAAGCATTTAGAAATGAGGGAATTGACAGCACCCACAATCCAGAGTTTACATCTTTAGAAGTTTACCAAGCTTATGCTGATGTTTTCGACATTTTAGGAGTTGTCGAAGACGTGATGTGTTTCGCAGCGGCGGCGGTATTTGGGGATGTCAAGGAAATTGAAAATCAGGGGGAAACGATTAGTTTAGAACGCAAGTTCGACTACAGCGAAAAATATCCCGGTTTCAGCGGCAAACACTGGCAAGTGAAAACGATGGTAGAAGCTGTCAGAGACGAGTTTGGGCTGGATTTTGACAGTTTGGACTTGGAAAGTGCGATCGAATCTGCAAGCAAACTCGAACTGCACCTGTCTAAGTTAGAACAACAGAGTTTAGGGTACGTGCTGTATGCAGTTTTTGACAAATTAGTTGTTCCCAAACTAATTCAACCTACATTCATCATCGACTATCCTGTTGAAGTCAGCCCCTTAGCAAAAGGACATCGCAGCAAGCCGGGATTTGTAGAACGTTTCGAGCTATTTATCAACGGTACAGAATACTCGAACGGCTTCTCAGAATTGAACGATCCGAAGGAGCAAAGAAAGCGGTTTGAGGAACAGTTAGCACAGAAAAATGCGGGCGATGATGAAGCGCATCCAATGGATGAAGATTTTATTCAAGCGCTATCTTTGGGGATGCCTAACTGTGCCGGAATGGGCATCGGCGTAGACAGATTGGTGATGCTTTTAACTAATACTCAAAGCATCCGCGATGCGGTGATGTTCCCGACAATGCGGCCGGTCAAAGATTGATTGGAGTAGCTTTTTTAACCGCAGATGTCGGCGGATTAACACAGATAAACGCAGATGAAATTACATCTGCGTTTATCTGCGTTTATCTGCGGTTAAAAAACATCCTTCATATCACCGCATAAACGAACCGACAACACCGTTCAAATCTTCAGACAAAGGATTTCCCAAAGCCTTAAACTTCCACTCGCCGCCTTCTCGATAGACTTCTCCCATCAACATATTTAATTTTCCTTCATAAGAAGGGTCATTTGACAAGCGATAGCGAGCTATTTCTTTCCCAGTCGCATCTACCGCCCTCACAAAAGCATTTTCTACTAAGCCAAAATGCTGTTTTCTCTCTTTCCCATCATAAATATTCACGCCCAAAATAATTTTGTGATATTGTTCTGGCAAAGAACTCAGTTTAACCAAGATTTGTTCGTCGTCTCCATCTCCAGCCCCCGTGAGATTGTCGCCTGAGTGAACAACTGTTTTATCCTTTGACTCCAAATGAGAGTAATAAATTACATCCTCTTTGTAGTTCTTTATTTTGCCATTTTCTCCCAGCAGCAGAGCGTAGGAATCTAAGTCAAAATTGGCACCGCTGCTTCTGCCAAAAAGACCTTTTTTAGCTTGTGCAACATCCCAGCCCAAAGCCATTGTCAGTCTGGACAAGTCGTATTCGCTTTTGCTGAGAACGATCGATTGTCCTTTTGTCAAGTTAATAGCCATAGTTTTGTGATTTTGTAAGGTTTATTCTGAAGTAGAATGATGGCTCTAAGCTAGCATTTTGTTTGCCTGCAAAAGCTGTTTCTAGGGTAAGAGATTTTTGATTCGAGCTGATTTTACCCAATGCGGATATTCGGCAGTCAACAAATCGTATAATTCCTCATCGGCAATATGTTCCGGGTCTTCTAAACTGAAGAAATCGGCGTTGTCTAGGTAGCGATCGCCCATTTGGTCAAGCTGCTCTAAAAAACTAAAATCGCTCGCTGCGGCTCTTGCTAACCACCCTCGAACTCCCTTACTTTTGACATCTTTCTGCGACTTGCCGATCGCCATAAACTGCCAAAATATCGGCTCGTGGGACGACCATTGTAGCTGCTGCTTGCTTTCCGACTCGTCCGCAGTTTCTCCATCCGTTACAAACATGACGTAGACAGGTCGATCGGCTTTAATAGCTGCGTAGCGCCTGCTACCGCGACCGTCAGGAAAATAGAACTTTCTAATTTCCTTCATCACTTTACCGTAGTAAGTACCTCCTTCTAAAGGATACTGTTGCAGTATATAGTGGATGAAGTTTGAGAAATTGTCGATCGACATTTCACCGGGATTGTGGGGGTTGACTCCAAACAGAAATATGTCGATCGATCCGTTGTCATCAAACCGACATCCCAAAGCCAAAATCTTCTCTGCCAAGCGCTGAATTTTTCCGGAACTGTACAGCGAAGACATGGAACCAGAAATATCGAGGCAAAGCGCTACTTGAGCATCGTGATTTGTGAGATTTGCTTTCTTGAGCGAGATATCGGCTTTCTTAGCAAGATTAAAAATGTGCGGCGCTTTCTCCTCAAGCTTTTTGTCTAATGCTATAGCTTTCTGACTTTTGTGGCTATCTTCAATAACTGGTAATTTAGGCAGTTCTACTGCACGTTGTGCTGGTTTTTCTTCCTGTTTAATCTCTGAATGATACTTGTCAACAAAACTCTGCAATCCTGCTTTATATCCTTGTCCTACGGCCTGAAATCTCCAAGCTGCATCTTTTTTATACAACCGTCCAAACTCGACTGCTGTTTCTTCAGAAAAACCTTCTGTTAAATCATACCGGGCTAGTTCGCTTTCGGTTTCGCGATCGTACAATCGGATAAAAGCATTTTTGATTTGGCTGAAATTTTGATGTTTAGCTTGTGCGTCGTGAATCGTGACCACAAAAACCATTTCCTCAACTGCAGCCGTTACTTTTTCTAAGTCTACATAAATTGTCTCGTCATCTCCTTGAGTTTGACCTGTTTGATTATCTCCCGAATGGGCGATCGCTCCGTCCGGTGACTGCGAGTTATTGTAAAATATAAAGTATCTTTCGTCGGGAATTTTTCCGCCCGAACCTAACGCAAAAACTGAGGCATCGATATCGCAGCTTTGCGGGTTTGGGTTGGATAAATCTTGTTGAGTTGCTATTTCCCATCCCAGGGCGATCGCAACTTTTGTTAAACTTGGAGATGTTTTAGAAAGATTAAATCTTTCGCCTTTCTTTAATTGAATTCCCATCTGGTTTATCACCTCATGAGTCTGGCTTAAAATCGAGGGAAACATTCCTACTTCCGAATTTTCCCTCGATTTATTTAGCTAGTAGCGATCGACTTTTTATCAGGCATACTTATCTACAAAGCTTTGCAAGCCGGAATTGTAGCCTTGTCCTACAGCTTGGAACCTCCACTCACCGTCTTTCTTGTAAAGTCTGCCAAATTCTACCGCAGTCTCCCTAGAAAAATCCTCGTCCAAATCGTACTTCGTTACCTCTGTGTTAGTAGTAGTGTCGTAAATCCTGATAAAAGCATTCCGCACTTGACCGAAGTTTTGCCTTCTCGATTCTGCTTCGTGGATAGTTACCACAAACACAATTTCTTGCACTCCCGGATCGACTTTGGTTAAATCGACTGTAACTGTTTCATCATCGCCAAATCCTTCTCCGGTTCTGCTATCTCCCAGATGTATTACAGAAGTGTCCGGCGACTCCTTGTTGTTGTAGAAAACAAAGTATTTTTCGCCGGGGATTTTGCCAGTAGCCCCCAACATAAACACGGAAGCATCTAAGTCAAACGCTGCGCCGGTGTCTGTAGCGTTGATATCCCATCCCAAACCAATTCCGGCATTTTTTAGCCCCGGTGCTTCTTTAGAGAGATTTATTCTCCCGCCTTTTTCCAAATTGATAGACATTCGCCCTCCTATTCACAACATCATTGGCGTTATCGATCGCAATTATATCAATTATTAGAGGAGCTTGACAAATTGCTGCTGGTACTCGTCCTCTGTCATCAGTTCGCGGGTATTTTCCACCCTGTCTAAAAACACGATTCCATCTAAATGGTCGTGTTCGTGTTGAAAAATTCGAGCCACAAAATCGGTCAATTCTTGTCGGTGGAGTTTGCCGTCTCTACTGGTGTATTCTATCTCGATCGCCCTACTTCTGGGCACCAAGCCCCGAATCCCCGGAATGCTCAAACAGCCTTCCCAGTCTTTGACTGTCTCTGTTGATGCAGCCACAATCCGGGGATTAATCATCGCTGTGGGTTCCATGTGGGGTGCTTGGGGATACCGCAAATTGGGACGGGATGCGACAATGAACAGGCGATCGGACTGAGCCGCTTGAGGGGCGGCAATCCCCACTCCGTTTGCCTGCTGTACTGTACAGATTAAGCTGTCAATCAACTGTTGAATGCGATCGTCCTTAATATTCTCGACAACTTGCGACTGGCGGCGCAGTACAGGATTTCCTAATTGTGAGATTTGCAATATTTCTGCCATAGCTATTGGTTAGTCGTTATTGGTTAGTGGTCATTTGTTAGTGGTTAACTACTGACAAATAACCATTTTTTTCTTCCTTCTTACTTCTTCCTTCTTCCTTCTTCCTTCTTCCTTCTTATCGAACTTTTTGAACCGGCAAACTCCCCGGTTTAACACTCAAATTAACTATTTGCCCGTTGCGGTTGATTTGCATTTGCAACAGCCCGCCAACCTTAGCATTTTGCACGAACTCCTGAACAGCTTCCGACTGAATAATCGGCTGATTGTTAATTTTTTGAATCACATCTCCAGCCCGCAAACCTGCCGCCGCAGCGGGAGAATTAGGAACAACGCTAACAATAGCCACACCACGATCGACTGTAACTCGCAGGCTGCTGTTAGCGTTGCTGTTAATTTGCTCCTTAACCTCTGGATTCAGCGTCGCCATTTCAATTCCCAAATAAGCGTGTTCGACTTTCCCCGTCGAAATCAGTTCCTTCGCCACCTGTTGCGCCGCCTGAATGGGAATCGCAAACCCCAATCCTTGAGCACCTTGAATAATCGCTGTATTCATGCCAATAACTTGGCCCGAAGCATTCAGCAGCGGGCCGCCGGAATTCCCCGGATTAATTGCAGCGTCTGTTTGAATAAAACCGATCCGCTTGTCGGGTACGCCCACATCAGTGCTCGATCGTCCCGTAGCGCTAATAATCCCCGCAGTTACGGAATTGTCCAAACCCAAAGGATTGCCGATCGCGATCGCCCATTCCCCAGACAACAGTTTATCCGAATTGCCGATCGCCACCACAGGCACATTATTCGCCTCAATCTTCACCACAGCCACATCCGTCACCTTATCCGCCCCCAACACCCGCCCCTGAAAGCTGCGGCCGTCCTTGAGAGTTACATTTACTGTATCGGCTCCCTCTACAACGTGAGCGTTAGTGAGAATCACGCCGTCGGCACCGATCACAAAACCCGAACCAGTGCCCCGTTCGATCCCGCCCCTGCCGCCCGAATTCGGTTCTATACCCAAAAAATCTTCCGGCGACAGCCCTCTATTTCCCGGTTTCACCCGGCGCGAAGCATCGATCCGAACCACTGCCGGGCCAACTTTTGCCACGGCAGCCACAATAAAATTCACATTAGTCCCGTCGCCCGACAAGGAAGCCGGCGGCAAGACTTTGCTAACTCGATCCTTTGTATTAGGAGGCAGTTGCAATTTAGGTTCCAGCGCCCTTTGTCCCGAATCGCCAGAATTTGCACGAAATTGAGAAACCGTCAGACGATCGCCCAACATGGCGGCCCCGGCTCCCGTTACCAGCAGCAATATGTAAATTGCCGGTTGCTTCCAAAATTTGCCAGTAGAACTCTTCATGGCCACGTTTTTAGGCTTTCCTGCCAAATCTAAATATTTGCTGAACAGCTCCCCGATACCTGGTTTGGGCTGCAGAGCCGCAAAAATTTTGGCGATCGGCAGACTCCCTTAAACTTTAGCATCTGAGGACTAAACTCTCTAGACTGTAGAATTAATATCTTGAATGCCGATCGGCAGAGGTGAGCAGTGGACATTCCCCTCGAAAGTCTGTGGAATCAGATACTTGAACGTCTCCAGGTACAACTGAGCAGACCTAGCTTTGAGACGTGGATCAAAACTGCCAGGGCCGAACAACTCGAAAATAACTGTTTGATTGTCAGCGCCCCCAACCCCTTTGCTCGCAATTGGTTGCAAAAATATTACGTCAAAACCATTGCCGATGCAGTCTACGAAATTCTCGGCTATCCCGTAGACATTTACTTGACCATTGCCGGAGGAAACGAAACAGGTGGCAGCAGCGATTCGGCCATGATTTGGCCCTCCCCCATCGCCGATGTGGAAAGCCACTCGCTTCACCCCCCCAAACCCGCCAATTTAAACCCGAAATACGTATTTTCCCGCTTTGTTGTCGGTTCCAACAACCGCATGGCCCACGCAGCCTCCCTCGCGGTAGCTGAGTCTCCGGGCCGAGAATTCAATCCCCTATTTTTGTGCGGTGGCGTCGGTTTGGGCAAAACTCATTTGATGCAGGCGATCGGTCATTATCGCTTGGAAATCGACCCCAACGCCAAGATTTTTTACGTTTCTACTGAGAAATTTACTAACGATTTAATCGCCGCCATTAGGAAAGATAGTATGCAAACTTTCCGCGATCATTATCGAGCAGCCGATGTTTTATTAATAGATGACATCCAATTTATTGAAGGCAAAGAATACACTCAAGAAGAATTTTTCCACACTTTTAATACTTTACACGAAGCCGGAAATCAAGTAGTTTTAGCTTCCGATCGCCCGCCGCAGCAAATCCCCCGCCTGCAAGAGCGTTTGTGTTCCAGATTTTCCATGGGATTAATTGCCGACATTCAATTGCCAGACTTGGAAACTCGGATGGCAATTTTGCAGAAAAAAGCTGAGTATGAAAATATGCGGCTGCCGCGAGATGTCATTGAATACATTGCTTCTAGTTACACTTCTAACGTTCGGGAATTGGAAGGTGCTTTGATTCGGGCGGTAGCATATCTTTCAATTACTGGTTTGCCAATGACCGTGGAGAATATTACCCCGGTTTTGAACCAGCAAACTGAAAGCTTAGAGGCGACGCCAGATGCAGTAATTGCAGTTGTGGCTGAGGAGTTTGATGTTTCTGTGGAAGATTTGAAAGGCATTTCCCGCAGGCGAGAAATTAGTCTTGCCCGTCAAATAGGGATGTATTTAATTAGGCAGCATACTGGTTTGAGTTTGCCAAAAGTTGGCGAAGTGTTCGGCGGCAAAGATCATACGACTGTGCTTTACAGTTGCGACAAAATTGCTCAGTTGCGGAACACTGACCCGAATTTGGCTCAAACTTTGCGTCAGTTGAGCGATCGAATTAATGTTGTCAGTCGCAAAACTTGAGAAGAAGTCATTAGTCAGTGGCCAGTTGTCACACCAATGAGTCTATGTAGCGATTTCAAGATCCGCATCACCGAACGGGTAACTCTCCGATAACAGACAATTTCTATGCGTAGCAGCTTGCCTGTGGAAAAACCTGTGGAAAAGTTGCCCTCCGTTTGTGGAAAACTTTACTCGATCGCCAGAAACAGTTTTTGCACAAAAATGGGCGGGCGATCGACCGCAACCGCTTTTCCACAAGTTTTCCACAGGGATTTATTACCTAGAGGTGACGCCCAGCCAGCAGTTAGCTTTTTTTTCCACAGTTTCCACAGGGCGATCGATACAAAAATAATTAAATAAATTAAAAAAAAACTGGTGAGACCTACACACCCTACACATAGTTCGCGACGCGCGCTAACCTCAGAAACCCGGTTTCTACGAAGATTTCTCGTTTTTACAGGCAAAATTTTGCGTAGAAATCGGGAATAAGCGCCCCATGGTTAACCCCTACACACAGAAAAACCGACCCACTGGCTTTCTGTGATACGATTTGTTTCTGTTTCAAATCCGGTTAATTAACCTTCGTACCATGAAATTGGTTTGCACCCAAAGTGACCTCAACGCCAACCTCTCGTTGGTAAGTCGGGCCGTTCCCTCCCGCCCGACACATCCGGTACTCGCCAACGTGCTCTTAGTAGCGGATGAGGAAAATCAGCGGGTTAGCTTGACAGCTTTCGATCTCAGTTTGGGCATTCGTACCAGCTTCGCAGCAGAAGTAACAGGCGGCGGCAGTTTTACCATACCCGCTAAATTACTCAACGATATTGTTTCGAGACTCCCGGATGGAGAGATTACTTTAGAAGACGAAGCCGGAGACACCGTAGCATATCTCACTTGCAGTTCTGGTAGCTACCAAGTTAGAGGCATGGGCCCGGAAGAATTCCCAGAATTGCCCGCCATCGAAGCCGGAACAATCCTCAAATTGCCACCGGAAGCCTTGATAGAAGGACTCAAAGGAACTTTATTTGCTACTAGCCCCGACGAGGCAAAACAGGTACTTGCAGGCGTGCATTTAAAAGTATTGCAAGATTGCTTGGAATTTGCAGCTACAGACGGCCACAGATTGGCAGTAGTTCAAACTGCAAATGAAAACGCTGAAGGCGAAGAAACCCAAGAAGAATTTGAGGTGACAGTCCCCGCTAAAGCATTGCGGGAAGTAGAAAGAATGCTGGTGATGCGACAGTGGACTGAACCTGTCACTCTGCATTTCGAACACGGTCAAGTAGTGTTTGAATGGGCAGACCAGCGGCTGACAACCCGCACCTTGGAAGGGCAGTATCCCGCATACCGCCAGTTGATTCCGCCGTCTTTTGAGCGGCAAATTACTTTAGAAAGGCGATCGTTCTTAGCAGCAGTAGAAAGAATTGCCGTGTTTGCAGACCAAAAAAATAATATTCTCAAATGCAGCATCGACGAGGAGAATCAGGAAATTACTTTGTCTGTAGATGCTAAAGATGTCGGCTGTGGTAAAGAGTCAATGCCCGCACAAATTTCTGGAGACAGCATAGATATTGCTTTCAACGTGAAATACTTAATTGACATTTTGAAAACTGCTCAGTCTCCCGAAATTCAACTGCAATTAAACGGTGCTCTTGCGCCTGTAATTTTTCAGCCTTTGGGCGGAGTCAATGCTACATTCTTGGTGATGCCAGTTCAGCTTCGAGCGTAAAAGTAGCGTAACAGTAGGGTGCGCAATGCGCACCTTATCTAAATCCGTGTATCCGTGTCCTGCATTCCCTCTTCCATCCATTCGTTACTATCCCTTACATCCGTTACACTCATCGGTTGCCGGACTTCCTTCAAATCAACGGCAACAAAATTTCAAATTCAGTACCTGTACCGGGAGTAGAATGCAAATTTAACTTGCCTTTATGCTTTTCCGTAACAATTTGATGGGTAATTGCCAACCCCAAACCAGTACCTTTCCCAGCGGGTTTAGTGGTGAAAAATGTCTCAAAAATCCGCCGTTGAATTTCTGGCGGAATTCCCGGTCCGTTATCGGCAATTCTGATTGCTATCCAAGCGTTATTTTGATTTTTTGCCCCTGCTTCTGGGCAGAAGTCGCCGTTTTGGCTGGCGGATGATAGCGGTTTTGCATTTTGTCGATCGCCCATAACATAATTTTGAATTAATTCCGAATTTACGCAGTCTCCGTCACAACTGTCTATTACCTCGGTTTCAATAGTAATTGCAGGCATAAAACCTTTTTCTTCTTTTACCTCTTCCAAAGCGTCGATTGCATTGCTGATAATATTCATAAATACCTGGCTCAACTGACCAGAGTAGCACTTGACCAAAGGCAAATCTCCATAGCTTTTAACTACTTCAATTCCGTACTTGAGACGGTTTTTCATAATTAGCAGCGTACTGTCAATACATTCGTGGATGTTAGCTTGTTTCAAATGGGTTTCGTCCATGTGAGAAAAGGTGTGCAGGCTGGTGACGAGTTCGACCAGCCTCTGCGATGAAACTTTCATACTTTTGAGAATTTCTACCCAATCTTCTTGCAAAAAATCAAATTCTATGTGTTTTTTGAGTTGGTCAATTTTTTCGCTGTTACCCACAATGTGTTCGTAAGCAGACAGCAACTCCATGATGTCTTTCGAGTAGTTAGACAAAAAGCCTAGATTTCCGCTGATGCAGGTGACGGGATTTCTAATTTCGTGGGCGACTCCAGCTACCATCTGTCCCAAACTCGCTAGTTTTTCGGTTTGAATTAGTTGAGATTGAGTTTGCTGCCTCAGCAATTTTGTTGCTAGTTCATGAATATTGGACTGTGCTACTAACAGTTCGTGCACGTCTAGCAAACTATAAGTTTGAGGTGACAATTGAACCACAATCGGTTCGTAAAGCAGTTCTTTCGATCGCAGCAGCGACTTCCTGGCTGCATCCACGATTAAAGTATTGCTGGGAAAAATTAAACTCTCAGTTTCGGCAAAGCGGTACAAAGCCCTCACTGGTCGCTTTAAAAATAATTCTCGCCCAAAAGGACGGCTGATAAATTCTAAAAATCTCCGCCGGGAAATCATGCCGGCAAATTCACCTTGATGGGTCACAATGACTCCCGGTAACAGCGGATTAGCTTCTAACATCTGAGAAATTCGCATTCCCCAATCCGTAGCTTCTACCTGAAAATCGTACAGCGACAATTGTTGGAGAGTAGAGTTTAAACAAAGTTCTCCTAGGTCAGCCTCGGAGATGGGTTGGACTGGTCTTTCTACGCAGGAGGTATTCAACATAAATTCATCAGTACGCTTTTTTGGGGTTCTATTTGCTAGCAGACATTCAGCTACCAAAGGTCAGCAGGTGAGTTGCTGAGTGCTTTGACCGGCATCTCCTGGCAAACTGCATTTTAAATTACACAAAAAACTGACTGTAGTAAGAAAAATTTTACCACTTAAAGTATTAGGCAATATTAAGTATCACCGATATAAATGCGCCCTGGCTAGGCCTGACTTTATTTTATACTGACTTGAGGGGTATTAACGCTTGGTTCGACTATTTAATTATTCATTAACCTGGAATTCTGGTCTTAACCTATTTTTAATAATAAGGTTACATTTTTCCAAAATATAATAAAGTGACAATAGAGGAAAATCGGAATTGCCCGATCGCCCGCCTAGCGGTCGAATGTACCCGTGGGTGCGCGTCCCTGAGTTTTAGGTCGCACCATAACCGCGATGGTGTCCCCCCCCACAAGCTACGGCCTTTGATACTGAAGACAACGGAGGACACGGCAATGCCGTTTCCCTACCCCAAAATAATCACTTTTTTTTCGATGAAAGCTCTAACCATCGGCTGCCGATTAATTGTAGGGAAACGGCCAGGCGCGGTGTCCTGACTGTGGGTAATATCAATTCCGATGCCACCGAATTAGATATCAGGTAGAAAAATTGAGTGTAATTCAAACAACTTTAACCATTCCAAATCATTCACAAGCTAGCATTGATTAAATTATAAACTCTACCAATTCCAGTCAAGAAAAGGCTTTATTAAATTTAAAAATTAATCATATACCATGGTGAAAAGTAGGGACGGATATATATTGTACGCCATATTTATAGAGAAACGGTACGGCCGTGTCCTTACCAGGCTCTGCGACTTTTAATGATGGCTATAAGATAGAGGATTGTAAGAAAAAATTTTCAACTGAATTTTAACTTAGTGCTGTGCTTTGGTATGATCGACAGGGGGTTCTGCCAAAGACGTGTAACTAAATAGCAATTTACCAGTAGGTGATCGATGCAACCCGCCCTCACGAATCAGTTAAACAATGCTTTTACCCTTTTTCTCAGCTTGTTAGTAGAAGCAATACCTTTTCTGCTGCTGGGAGTTTTATTCTCAGGTTTGCTGCTGGGGTTTGTAGACGAACGCAAACTCGTATCCCGCATCCCGCGAAACCCGCTACTGGGGGCTTTGATGGGCAGTTCGATCGGCTTTTTGTTTCCCGTGTGCGAGTGCGGTAACGTGCCCGTAGCCCGCAGGCTACTGATGCAGGGAGTGCCCGCACCAGCCGCGATCGGCTTTTTGCTTGCGGCCCCCACCATCAACCCCGTGGTAATTTGGGCGACTTGGACAGCATTTCGCGATCAGCCAGAAATTGTAGTTTTGCGGGTGGTATTTTCCCTAGTCACAGCCACAATTATCGGCTGGGTGTTCAGCACCCAAAAAGACTTGCGACCTCTGCTGCAACCTGCTGTAGCCCGCGCTATCCCTCTACCAAAACCAGAGTTTTCCGAACAAGAGCTCGTCCAAGCCAACACTCCGCTGCTGTTGCAGTCGGGAACTTTTATGCTCGGTCAGCCGGGGGGGGCGGTGCCGATCGAATCTTTGCTACAAGACGACTGGAAGCCATTACAAACAGGCCAAACAGAAAAAACCTCGAAACGTTCCTCGATGTTCCACCGCGTTTCTAAAGAGCGTCTGCGCCTGCTTTTAGATACTATGGTACAGGAGTTGCGCGAATTGGGAGGAGTGTTGGTAATCGGAAGTGCGATCGCAGCCATCATTCAAGTTGGCGCACCCCGCGAACTAATTCTCAACCTCGGCCAAGGGCCCGTTTCCTCAATTCTCGCCATGCTGCTATTAGCCGCAGTCGTATCCATTTGTTCTACAGTAGATGCCTTTTTTGCCCTATCTTTTGCTTCCACATTTACCAGCGGTTCGCTGTTAGCCTTTCTCGTTTTCGGCCCGATGATTGACCTCAAAGGCATAGGTTTAATGCTGTCAATTTTTAAAAGTCGAGCCGTAGTTTACATAATTGTCTTGGCAGCTCAGTTAACCTTTTTAATGACCCTCGGTGTTAACTTGCATTTAGGTTAATAAATTAGATATGACATATAAATAATACCCGTTGCGATTTTCAAGTACATTGATTCACGACGGTACTCACGGATATACGGATAGCTGTTTTTTCAATCTTTTTTCTTCCTTATTTCCTCTTATTATTTCTTTTTCTTCCTTCAAAGTCCCTCTTCCCAATTCTCAATGACTCTTACAAAATGAATCTTAAAAAAATTAGCCCCTGGCTGGACGCCCTAGCTATCTTAGCGTGGGGAATACTGCTCCTCAAATATTGGATTACAGGCAAATTAAGCATTCTCATTCACCCCAATTACTTTGGCTTGACTTTAGCGGGAGGAATCGGCTTAATGGTTATTGGCGGGTTAAAAACTTGGGAGCTCGTAAAACTCGATCGCACCACAAAGCAATCGCGAACATCACCAGCAAATAACTCTCTCAGAATTACAGAAGTTGAACACGTTACTTTGTTTCCCCCCAGCATCGGCAGTACCTTAATGTTAAGCGTCGCATTAATCGGTTTACTAACAACGCCACGCACTTTTACCAGCCAGACAGCATTAGAACGAGGCCTCACTGAATCCCTGCCAATCACCAGACTGCAACCCCAAGAATTTCGCAATACTACAAAACCCGAACAGCGATCGCTCGTCGAATGGGTGCGACTGTTAAATTTCAATCCAGAGCCCGATACATACAGAGGTCAAAAAGTCAAAGTTCAAGGATTTGTAATTCACCCCCCCAACATAGCAGAACAATATATGTGGATCGGGCGTTTTATCATTACCTGCTGCGCGGCCGACGCCTATCCGATCGGGTTGCCGGTAAAATTACTGATCGGTCAAAGCCGCACCACCTTTGCCCCAGATAGTTGGCTAGAAATAGAAGGAGAAACGATCGTAGAAGAACTCCAAGGCAAGCGCAAATTAATCATTCAAGCATCCTCCCTCCAACCAATTCCCGAACCCAAAAATCCTTATGATTATTAGGTATGGAGGAAGTATGAGATTCTATTTTACATTTATTTCGAGATGGGCACTGAGAACCCCTTCTCCGTATACAAATAAAGATACTGTACAGTCAGCTATAAAAGTGGCAGCAGCATCCTGTAGGAGTTGCAAATAACAAATTCAGCAACTACACTCGTAATTAGGAAATAAATTCTGAGTATATGTCATCCGAAAAAAAATTAGCTATCAAAGGTGCTGTTTGGACGATCGCAAGTTATGGAAGCAGTCAAATTATCCGATTTGGTAGCAACCTAATCCTGACGCGCCTGCTTTTGCCTGAATTATTTGGTCTAATGGGTCTAGCCTACGTTTTCATCGTAGGCATTAACTTATTCACAGACATAGGTCTGGGCCCAAGTATCATTCAAAACAAGCGCGGGGACGAGCCTCAATTTCTCAACACTGCTTGGACAATGCAAGTTATTCGCAGCTTGTTTGTCTGGTTGTGTTTAATTCTAATAACTTGGCCAGTTACTCAATTCTATGAAGAACCCCGTCTGATGTGGTTGATTCCAGCCCTAAGTATAAATACCCTAATAGGAGGGTTTAAATCGACTTCCGTATCCACCCTAGAACGCAAAATGAGCGTTAAGGAAGTAGTGCTTTTTGAGTTGGGTACACAGATAATTTCTACTACAGTGATGATTGTGTGGGCTTTCTTCGATCGCAGCATCTGGGCGATCGTTGTAGGCGGCTGGACTGGAGCTGTAGTGGAGTTAGTATGGAGCCATTTTTTGATTCCCGGCAAGTCAAACCGCTTTGCTTGGGATAAAGAAGCAGTAAAAGAAATATTTTCTTATGGCAAATGGATATTTTTGTCTACGATTTTATTTTTTCTGTGTTCTCAAGCCGATCGACTCATTCTCGGCAAAATATTTACTTTAACAATGTTGGGCATTTACGGCATCGCTTTTACCCTGGGAGATATGCCGCGCCAAGTCATCATCGCCATTAGTGGCCGGGTGATTTTTCCCTCGATTTCTATGCTAGCCACGTTGCCGCGGCAGGAGTTGCGCGCCAAGATCCTGAACAACCGCAAGTTAATTCTAATACCATTAGCCGTAGGTTTAGCAATTTTTGTGAGCTTTGGCGATCAGTTAATTTTAATACTCTATCGGAAAGAGTATACGGCGGCTTCTTGGATGATGCCAATCTTGGCTTTAGGTATCTGGCACACCACCTTGCACAATATGATGGGTTCTTGTCTGTTAGCCGTAGGAAAGTCTCAGTACGCAGCTATGGGTAATCTGCTGACTTTTGTGAATCTATGTATAACTATACCGCTGGGATACCACTTAAAAGGTAATTTAGGTGCTGTGATTGCTGTAGCTCTCGGCGACCTTCCTACCTATGCAGTAACTAACTACGGTTTGTGGAAAGAAGGACTAACTTGTTTTTGGCAGGATATTCAATTAACAGGGCTGTTTATAGGCGTGCTAGCCACTCTAATTTGGTGTAGAGTGGCTTTTGATTTTGGTCTGCCAATCGATAAAATATCACCGATGGATTTAATTCCCATCAATCAACTGTTTAAGTAAAGGAAAAGGAGATTGTCTATATGTCAGCCGAACCCAATACAAGAAGAAAAGTAATTCACTTTATCTTTTTACAAATTGCTCTGTTTCAAGAAATATTGCGAGTGGCCAGGAGGTATGCTAAACTGATGTTCTTTTATCAAAGAAATCATATTATAAATTTATTTAAACAAATCGAACAATCCGAAAAAGAACGTCCCAAAGTCTTTGCTGCTGTCGCACACATTACATCAGTTGAAGAATCTAACAATCCAGAAAAAGGCGCAGAAAAAATAGAGAGACTCAGGCACACAATAGATGGACTGTTGACGAGTTTTGCTCATTGCGACCTGAGTATTGCTATCCAAACTCTACCGAACAGGCACGTTACAGCCTACTTACCTGAATATCAAATTAAGTGCATTCAGATACAAGAAGGCCCTGAATGCGATCCCATGTTTGTAGAGTTTAGGCTTCAGGAAGAATTTGTCGAAAGAGTAGAAAAATTTGACTGGTTTTTATTCATAGAAGATGACATTGTTTTGTATGATGCTTTCATTCTAGAAAAATTACAAAAATTTAACCTACAAAGCGGGTATGAGAATGCTATTCTTTACCCAAACCGTTTTGAAATGTATCAAGGAACCAAGAGATATATTGATTTGACAATAGATTCGCAGCTATCATGGAATCAGCTATCTAGTGTAAATATAGAGGGTGTAAAATTTGCTGAGTTTAGCAATCCTCATTCAGCATTTTACTGTTTGTCAAGAAAGCAGATGAAAGAGTGGATGAAATCAGGTCGCCTCTTTAAAAATCAAGTAGTGAATGTCGGGCCTTTAGAGAGTGCAGCGACTTTTTGTATTTTGGAATGTTTCTCAATCTATAAGCCTCACCCGTCAAACTTAAACTATTTTGAGGTCAGACATTACGATAGCAAATATTCTAAGCTATATCCCGCACCAGAATCGCCATATACACTGTCAGCAGTTAATAATATTTCCAACCCCCTAATCGTCAAGGATTCGTGAAAGGTATCTAAGTAGGGGTCATGATTATTAGGAGGATGGGTAGAGCGCCAGGGTTAACTCTCAACCTATAAAAGAATTAGCGATTTGAGATTTGAGATTAAATCTCAAATCTCAAATCGCTAATATTCCTGGACGCAAATGGCACAATTGTAGGGTGATCTACTGTCCTCAAAGCCTCTCTCCATCGAGCAATTTTTAGCTCTGAGGCATCCTAAAAGGTAAAACTCAAATTTCACATCTCCACTCGGTTGATACTGTTGAAAGTGCCGCAGACTCCACGGATTTAAGATCGTGAGTTTAATTCAGTCCTGGAGGCATCAACACTTTCAGAAATCGAGTTAGCGCTGAACATACTTCGTTGCAGCCCTTCTCGCTGGTAAAAAAAACGTTCCCAAGGGTCGGAAGTACGCCCAAGACAGTAAAATTTAAGAGGGAAAATTTGGCAGTTGATTTTCAGCAGAAAGTAGGAGAGAAAGATTTGTGAGTATTTTTAAGAAAAAAATTAATCCTTCACCCTTCGCTAATCTGCCATTCAAACAGCCGATCGACCGCACGGCCATCTTCCTCATGCTAGTGCTGAGCGTCTTAATCGGACTGCTGCTGCTGAGCGGCGATCGCACAGCACCCAGAGTGCGAGAATTTACCTGGGAAAACAAACAAATCGGCGCCGAAGATACCGGCTTTATCCTCACATTCTTTCGGCCGATGAACCAATCCACCGTCGAGGAAAACTTAAAGCTAGAACCCCCCCTCCCCGGTAAATTTAGTTGGGCTGGAAGACGCATGGCTTACACCCTCAAAGATCCAGCACCCTACGGCGTTACCTACACAGTCAAACTCGCCGGAGCAACCGACAAGTATTTCGGAGAAAAAAACCAAAACAAAGGAACGCCGATGCAACCGTTTAGCAGTTCCTTTCGCAGCCGCGATCGAGCTTTTGCTTACATCGGTGTCCAAGGCGAAACAGAAAGCAGATTAATGCTAGTCAATCTCACCAGCAGCGAATCGAAACCGATAGCGCTGACTCCCAAAGATTTAGTCGTTACCGATTTTAAACCGTATCCCGACAGCGATCGCATTTTATTCTCAGCCACAGATCGATCGATCGCCCGTACTCGCGGCACTCTAAATCAAGAACTATTCACAGTCACCACCGGCCTCAACCCCCAATCGGGCTCAGGAACTAAACAAAAATATCCAGCCGGTAGAATCGACAAAATCTTAGACTCCAAAGATTACCAAAACCTCAAATTCGACCTCTCAGCCGACGGAAAAATCATAGTTGTCCAGCGCGTCAACCGCAGCAATCCCGGCGATTTCAGTCCTTGGATTTTGGAAGAAAAAGTACCGCCCAGACCCTTGGAAAATGAACAAGGCGGAGATTTTATGATTCGCCCCGACAGCAAATCGATGGTAATATCTCAAAAACAAGGATTAGCGATCGTCCCCCTCAAACCAGAAGCAGACCCAGTAGAATTTTTGCCAAAATACGAACAAGTATTGGGGATGGCCCGGGACAACTCTGCCGCCGCCTATGTTAAATACAACAGCGACTTTACTCGATCGCTTTTCATCTTAGATAACCAAGGTGTAGAACAAGAAATATTGCGTATTCCCGGCAGCATTATGGCCGTTTATTTCGACCCCCGCAAAAACCAAGACAACCAAGTTCAGCGTCTCTACTGTTTGTTAGCCCAACGCCTCAAAACAGAAAGCTACAAAGAACAGCCTTTCATCGCCACCATCGACCTCAAAAAAGAAGGTACTCGTTTGGTAGGAACCATCAAACCGCTGCTGATTTTGCCCAACCAATTAGATACCCAAATCAGTTTATCTCCCGACGGGCTGGCATTAATTTTCGACCAATCAATCACAGCAGCAACTCCCTCAGCAGCAGACAGTCCCCGCAACGATAGCGGACAGTCGATCGCCACCAGTCGCCTCTGGCTGCTACCCTTAGTAGAAATACCCGCAGACGGTTCTCCCCCAAAACTACAGCCAGAAGAACTTCCCTTTGCCGGCTATCACCCCCGGTGGCTCCCCTAAATCGATTTTAGATTTTAGATTTTAGATTTTAGATTGACCGATATTGGTAAATATCAATAGGTTAAGGTGCGCCCATAAACACTAAGCGTTGAAATATGCGTGGTGCACAGCCTACTTCTACTAAATTGATTTGAAATTTGAAATTTGAGATTTTTGATTTGAAATTGAGTTGATACTAAGCCATACTGGTAAATATTACAAACTTTTGAAACGAACTCACCAGCCTGCAATTTCACATCTCAAACCTCAAACCTAAAATCTAAAATTCTCATGACTCCCGAAGAAATTAGCAATACCCTTAAAGACTTATTTGGTGACAGTGTTGAGATGCCTGCTGCCACTTCTTGGCAAGTAGAAACGCCCAATTTTCGCCTGTTAGTCCTCCTTTCTGAAGACGGGAGTTGGCTGCGGATTTTGCTGCCGATCGCCGATGCCCAGGAAGCTCAACCATTTCTTGATAAACTGCTAGAAGCTAACTTTGACACCACCCTCGAAACTCGCTACGCCTTACATCAAAACGTTTTGTGGGGAGTATTTCAGCACAGTTGTGCCACACTCGCGGCCGCAGATTTCTCGGCAGCCGTCGCCCGAGTGCTGGCTTTGCAAGAGCGAGGTTTGTCCGACTTTTTCGGCGGTTTGATAGAAAGCCGCATCCGTCAAATCATCAAAGCTGCGAAGGCGCAGGGACAGTCTGTGGAAACTACCCTTCAGACTTTAGACCGTTTCTACGCAGAAGGATTGATGGGTGAAATGGAACTAGGGCGAGAGTCTCGCGAAAATACTCTCGCGGCTTGGCGGTATCAGCTAGAACGCCTCTGGCCGGAGGTGGAACCCTAAGACGATTTGAGACGGCAGATGGCAGATGGCAGATGGCAGATGGCAAAAAACTGACTACCATCGAGGTTGGAAGTTGCCTAAAGTTGCATTTCTTTTGAGTGGTATGGCAACCACCAATACGGTTAGAACGTTCTTAATTGCACAAACCCTTGCGGAACATTGCTTCTTCCTTCTCTCGCGACGATAACTAAAGCCTTCCATCCGTTACATTCGGTTACATCTGAAGAAAGCGAATCCGTGGCCGAACTTCTTTCTGCTGTACAATCTGCCGATTGTTGCCTGGCCCCCAGTCTTGACGATACCGTTGGAACCTCAAGCCCCTTGGACGATGGCTGATCCGGGCCATCCAACCCTCGAAGGATACCCGTATATTCACTGATAAGCCGCTGGCGGTTCTCCAATTCCCTTCTATCACTAGAAAAATGGTATAATTTATCACAATAATTAATTATAAATATTAAAAATTTTCGGAAAACACGCGATCGCAGGTATATCATGGTAAAAAGTTTACAGATGAACTCCGTAATATCCACAAAAGCTTCGATCGTTTAACATTGATTGAGAAACAAAACCTTTAGCACACAATGCTAGTGTAATCGGGTTAGGCTACCGGGTACTATTCTAATTTAACAAACTAGCAACTACCCTCTTCCAATTACCCATTACCAATTAATAGCAACTTAAGTTATCCATCTATACAACATTTAACAGGGGTTTCATCTATGTTTGCTGTGCGTGAGACTAGCTCGGAGTTATCAGTGTTGCATATACCTGAAATTTGTACTTGGAACATCTCCTTAGAATCAACTCTCGTAGACCTGCCCCTCTACAACTGCCAAATTGAATTAACTCAACAGGCAAAAGAAGTAGCCCAGGCTTTTGAAAAAAATTCCATGCTTCCCGGCGTTATTTTGACAGAGGGGGGTAATTTTGTCGGCATAATATCCAGGCGTCTATTTTTTGAAAAAGTTAACCGCCGCTACGGATTAGAAATGTTTTTCAAGCGACCAATAGAGGTATTATACAAGTTTTCTAAGCCAGAGCCGCTGATACTTCCCGGCAGTAAATTAATAGTAGAAGCCGCCGAGGAATCGCTTTACAGGTCAGGAGAATTAATTTACGAACCTGTAGTAGTGGAAGTAGCGCCTCAGAGCTACAAACTCTTAGACGTACACCAATTAATGGTTGCTCAATCAAGAATTCATCAATTAACAAATAAGTTGCTCCACAAACAAACCCAAGCCAAACTCATCCAAACAGAAAAAATGGCTAGTTTGGGGAGAATTGTAGCAGAAGTAGCCCATGAAATCAGAAATCCGCTGAACTGTATTTGGGGAAATTTAACTTTTCTGCTGTCGTATTTTGAACACTTGCTTCAGCTCATGTCGGTTTATGAAGAAGAATATTCGGAACCATGTCCCCGAATTGACGCTCTCAAAGAAGAAATTGAATTTGATTTTTTACAAGAAGATTTACCTATCACCTTAGAAGGGATGGAGTTGGGGGCATCGCAATTGCTAAAAATAGTTAACGGGCTGCACCACTTCTCTCATATGGACGAGACAAAACCAGTGGAGACAGACATTCACGAATGCGTGGAGATGACGCTATTAATTTTGAAAAACCGCTTTAAAAATAGCATAGCAGTGGTTAAAAATTACGGCGAACTGCCGCTAGTAAGCGGCTATTCCGGTCAGTTGAGTCAGGTGTTTTTGAATTTGTTAGTTAATGCTCTAGACGCCCTGACAGAGTACGCAGCCGTTCGAGAAATGCACACCCAGTGCCCGGACAACTGGCAGCCCCAAATCGAAATTACCACTAAAGTCATAGAAACCGAACACGGCAAGCGGGTGGCAATTTGCATTGCCGATAACGGGCCCGGCATTCCTCCAGAAAATCACCAGCAGATATTTGACACCTTTTTTACCACTAAACCAGCAGGCAAAGGCAGCGGTATGGGGCTGGCTATCTGCAATCAAATCGTCACAGAAAAGCACGGCGGCCAACTCAAATTGCGATCGCAACCAGGTAAGAACACTGAATTTGAAATTCTCCTGCCTATAGTTGGCACAACATGATTAACTCAAGAATATTCTCGGTTGTTCGCTCCTGCGTTGAAGTGATAGGCTAGCTTAGTAGTAGGTTCTCAATTCACTTTCCCAGCGTTTCGGCAACTAAAAGTTCCAGTGGCAAATAAATTCAGTTCTAAACTCATTAGCCCTTCACTCTCCGAAGGCAGCCATCAAGACCTTTCCCTAGAGTCTACCCTCTGGGATTTGCCCCTGTATGACTTTCAGGTTAAATCGAGCTGCTTGGCCGTGGCAGTTGCCGAAATGTTTGAACAGCATCCCCTAGTGCCGGGAGTCGTCTTGATGGAAGCAGGAGAGTTTGCGGGCATGATATCCCGCAGGCAACTGCTGGAATATTTGCTCAAACCCCAAGGTCCCGAGCTATTTTTGCACCTGCCACTAAAAGTTCTCTACAGTTACGCTCGCGTCGAAATATTATTAGTCCCAGAGAGTACAACCATTTTGGCAGCAGCTCCCCAAGCTCTGCGTCGATCGCCCGAATTGCAGTCAGAACCAATCGTCGTCCAAATAGACTCCCAATCTTACCGACTGTTAGACCCTAATGCACTAAACATCGCCTACTGGCAAATTCGTGGCATAGAAACTCAAGTCCGCTACGAAAGAGCTCAAACTCAAATGATTCAAAGCGAAAAAATGGCTAGTTTAGGGCGTTTAGTCAACGGAGTAGCCCACGAAATTTTAGATCCGGTAGGCTTTATCTGGGGGAATTTAACTTACGTAAGCGACTACAGCAAAAACTTGATGGAATTGCTCTCAGTTTACGACGCATACTGTACTGACCCCCCGCCGGAAATAGCACGGCTCAAGGAAGAGATCGACTATGACTTTTTGCAAAACGATTTCCTCCGAACTGTTGCCAGCATCAAATCAGGAGCGGAACGTTTGAGCAAGCTGGCAAGCAGTTTGCAAAACTTTTGCCACATAGACGATGTTTATCCCAAACCAACCGACTTGCACGCCAACATAGACAGCATACTTTTGCTGCTCAAAAGTCGTTTGACCAGGGAAATCCAAGTAGTGAAAAACTACGGCTACCTGCCACCAGTGCCATGCTATGCAGGACAGCTAAACCAAGTATTTATGAATATCTTAACCAATGCTATTCATACATTAATTAATGAAGCAGTCGGTCAAGAATTGGCGAAAGAGTTCAAAGGTGGAGGACTCAGAGACGGCGATCGCCAGCCTAAAATTGAAATCACAACTCAAGTCTGCTGTCCCGAACCTGCGCCGGATTTAGATAAACTTCATGTTCGCTGGGTTTCGATTTGCATAGCCGATAACGGGCCAGGAATGTCACCTAGCAAGTACAAAAAAATTATAGAATCATTTTCTACGGAAAAACGCGCCCTCAAAGAAACCAGTTTAGCAGTTAGCTATCAAATAGTGACGGGCAAACACGGCGGTGCATTCAGAATGCGATCGGAGTTAGGCAGCGGCACTGAATTTGAAATTTTGTTACCCTTGGCTTAAAGAAGGAAGAGGGAAGAAGGAAGAGGGAAGAGGGAAGAAGGAAGAGGGAAGAGGGAAGAGGGAAGAAGTTACAGTGTATTCCTGATTTATGAAGTATAGGACACGGCAATGCCGTCTCCCTACCGATTATCTTTACTGCACTCAACAGTCAACAGTCAACAGTCAACCATTATCTAATTGACTGCCGCACATTTTACAAAATCTAGCATTAGCATCGTGTACAGACCAACCGCAACCTTTACAAACAGCTTCTCCGTGATTAGCACTTTTAACTAATTGTTTAATCAAATCCCCCAATTGCCAAGGAATCAGAGCAATTCCTGTCAAAATCATCAAAATAGTCAGAAAACGACCGGATTCCGAAATCGGGGTAACATCGCCAAATCCCACCGTGGTCATCGTGACAACCGAGAAATAAACAGCATCCAAAAAAGTTCCAAAACTTTCGGGATTTGCCGGATGTTCGACTTGATAAATCAAACCAGAATAAACAAAAATTATTGCCAGCAAAGTAAACAAAATCCGAGCAAAAATTACCCCATCTTCGCTACTGATGCGGAAAATAGAAATTTTTAATTCCAGAAAGCGGATAAGTCGGAGAATTCTAAACCAGCGAAAAATTCGGATAAAACTAACGTTGACAAATCCCAGCAAAAATGGTAATATTGCCAGCAAATCAATAATTGAAAAAAAACTAAAAATAAATTTAACTCGATTTTCTGCACACCATAGTCGCAATAAATACTCAACTACAAAAACAACTAAAAGCGCTGTATCGAGAGTTTGCAAATTAATTCTAACAGTTTCCGAAATCGGGTAAGTTTCCGCGATGAAGCTGGTCGAAGATAGGAGAATTAGTCCGGTAAGAGTTAAATTGACGGTTCTGCCAATTGGGGTTTCGATGTCTTCGAGATAAAATCCAATTTGCGATCTGGTTAACATAGATGAGATAATTAATACCATTTATGAGGTAAGGGAATTATCGCATATGAGTATCGAATTAACTAAGGGTGAAAGATTCAATCTTTCTAAAGAAACTCCTAATTTCAGTAAAATTGCGATCGCCCTGGGGTGGCAAGTCAGCCAGACAGCCCAAAACTGCGACATTGACGCATCAGTTTTTATGTTAGCGGCGGACGGTCGCATTCCCGATGAAAAGTATTTTGTATTTTACAACAATCTGACATCCCCCGACGGTGCGGTGCGACATTCAGGAGATAGCAGGAATGGACAAATTGAGGGAGATGATGAGACGGTTTATCTGGATTTGAGCAAAATCAATGCGGCGATTCAGGAAATTGTGTTTGTGGTGACTATTCACGACGGACAGGAAAAAAATCAAAGTTTTAGTCAAGTTGAAAATGCTTTTATCCGGCTTTACAATTCAGAGACTCTTAGCGAATTGGTTCGGTACAATTTAAATCAGATTTTTTCCCAAGAAACGGCTTTAGAATTTGGACGGTTGTATAAGAAGAATGGCGAATGGAGGTTTCAGGCGGTTGGACAGGGATATAATGCTGGGTTGCAAAGTTTTGTAGATAAGTATTATGTTGAGAATGCGGTTGAGAAAAGCGCGAATGTTGGTGAGAAGGTTGATGATGCTGAGGTTGTGAGGCGGTTTAGCGAGCGGGTGGACCAGCTATTGCGGGAAGAGGCGATCGATCAGACACTGATTCCAGTATCTAGGGAAGCGGTAAAACAGCCAGTTGCTACTTCTGTAAATGCGGATACTGTGGAATCTGATGCTGACAAAATAACTGATGATTCTAGTCAAAAAAGTCAAGAAGCTGCTGTTACTGCTGAGGAATTTTGGAAACGGTATAAAGACGGAGAACGCGACTTTACAGGGATTAACCTAGCGGGAGTGGATCTAAGTGGCAAAACTCTCGACTCTAATGTCAGTTTAAGTCAAGCAAACCTGAGCAGCGCCAATCTAGCAAATGCCAAATTGACTGGGGTAAATTTGATTGGAGCTAACTTGCAAGGCGCGAACTTGAACTCAACAAACTTGCAAAACGCTGATTTGATTGAAGTTAATTTAAGTGGAGCTAACTTAACCAAGGCAATATTGTATTCTGCAAGACTAATTCAGGCTAATTTTAGTCAAGCCAACTTAAGCGAAGCAAAGTTAGATAGCGCAAACCTGACTACAGCAAACCTCAGTAGAGCTAACTTAACTCAGGCAAGTCTAAGTAGTGCTAACCTGACAGGATCAGATTTAAGTCAATCGAAGGTAACTAAAGTCAATCTTAGTGGTGCAAACCTTAGTGGTGTTAACTTAACAGGGGTAAGTTTGACAGGGGCAAACCTTCAAGGAGTGAACCTTAGTGGCATGAATTTGAGTGGGGTAAATTTGACAGGTACAAATCTAAGTTATGCCAAGTTGATTGGGATTAACTTAAGTGGAGCAAGTTTGAGTGGGGCAAACTGTTTAGGCGCTAACTTGGATGGTGCTAACCTCACAGGGGTAAATTTGATTGGGGTAAACTTACAGAGCGTTAATCTGAGCGGGCAAAACTTGAGTGGGTTTAATCTCTCTGGGGTTAACCTAAATGGAGCAAACTTAAGTAAAGCAGACTTAACTTCTGTAAACTTGTGCGGGGCAAATTTAAGTTCTGCAAACTTAGAGAAAACTAACCTGAAAGATGCCAAATTGGTGGGAGCAAATATGGAAAAGGCAAAACTCGCCGGTGCAATTATGCCAGATGGCACAATTCACGAATGATTTCGATCGCCAATATTAAACAGCAAGGTGGGCAATGTGTTGGTGTCAATTTAACCGAAATTCCGCCAGGGAATGAATTCCCTGGCTAATAGCTTAAGTCCTCTTCAGAGGACTAATGAGTTCTTCAGTCCTCATAGCGAGGACTTTTGCTATGAGGCAGGGGTTTAAACCCCTGGCGGACTGAGGGAAATAGCGTTAAATTGACACCAATGGTGTGCATCGCCCTCCATAAAAATAAAGTATGATGAGTGTGAAATATCAAATACATAGATTGTAGATGAATGAATCTGACACAGAAATTATAGAATCGACCCTCAGATGGATGACGGAGTTTGTCGAGCTACCGCATCCAGTTTTCAGCGATTTACCGATTTGTCCCTTCGCTAAAAAGGCACGCTTGGCTAATCAAATTTTATTCAAAATCGAGCGGTTTTCAGCGCTGACTGAGTTCGATCGCGATTCTGCCATAATGAAATCAATTTATGAATTTTACAATTCGGAATTTGAAATCATGGTAGTAATTAATCCCGAAAAAACAGCAATTAGTGCGCCAGAAACTAAAGAATTGATAGACAAACTCAATAATCAGATTTCAGAGTTGGGCTTGCTGGCTTTTCACATCCATCCCGAAGAAGATTTTAATATTGACGGGCTTCATACTAGGAGAATGCCGTATCCGGGCTTCACCGTTCAAGTAAATTCTAAGCTGAAGCCAGCTTCCGATGCTTTAGAGAAAACTGAATATTACAAAAATTGGACTGTCGAACAACTAAAATATTTCGGGATTCCGAGAAATTGACGATCGCCCGCCCTCCCCGCGCATCTCTCAGCCCTTACAATTAAGTCAGCAAAAAATCTTTACACATAAGAACTCATGCAGCTCAAGTCAACAACCCGCCATATTCGCATATACACCGCTATCCTCGAAGACAACGAACTCGTACCCAGCAACGACCTTTTGACCCTCGACATTGACCCAGATAACGAACTTAACTGGAACGACGAGTCAGTCAAACAGGTACAGGCCAAATTCGACCAACTCGTAGACGCTTACGAGGGCGAAGACTTGACCGAGTACAACCTCCGCCGTATCGGTTCTGAGTTGGAACACTTGGTACGATCGCTCTTACAAAAAGGCCAAATCAGCTACAATCTCAACAGCCGCGCTGTTAACTACAGCATGGGATTGCCTCAAGTTGATGCCAAAATTAACCTGTAAGGGCGATCGGGCGATCGGCATTTATGTCAACTTAAGATTGAAACCCATAATAAAGGTCGCTTGTAGCTGAGTTTCGATCCCTCCTACTCCTTTTAATCAGGGGAGTACGGGGGGAAAAGAGGGTTCTGTTTCGTCTCTCGCTTTCGGGCTTGAGGGGAATTTAGACTTGGATACCGAGGAAAGGTGGAGATGGGGAGAATTGAAAAAAGCTGCTTTTATTCTTCTTCCTGCTTGTTTCTGACTCCTGACTCCTGACTCCCGGCTTCTTCCTTCTTCCCACTGGCCTCGGATTTCTCCCGCGCCTTCCCAGCATCAACCGGAGAATGTGGAACGCGATCGCGTTCCAAAAACTGTTTAACTGCCAGTTGGCGGTTGGTCATAAACTGACCCCAAGCGCCGGGAAACAGCCCATCCAAGGTTTCCACCAGCGCCCAAACCTCAAGATTCATCACTTTGTAATAAAAACTGTGAGAATGTTGAATGCTAGTGAGTATTTCGTCTATTTCAACTGCAGGCAGTAGCTTCGGATCGGGCAAATTCTTGGAAAAGGCGCTGGGTTCATGTGGGGGCATGGTTAAATACTCAACAGCTTGCAGAGGCCGGTCAGTCGATTTGAGATTTGAGATTTGAGATTTGAGATTGACTCCACAGATGGATCTGCGGGCTTGAACTAATATCTAATTTTTTTGGCTCACCACCACTCCTGTCGGGGGCTTGCATCCGTCAGTAGATGTGAGATGTTAGATTGTAGATTTTATACTTTAGATGGACTCCACAGATGAATCTGGGGGCTTTTATCCGTCTTTGGGCCAGGTTAAATTTAACTTTACTTGCGAAAATCGGGCACGAGGCAATTAACACCCTTGGCGAGAAAACCGAGAATTGATATTTATTTATACCTGTCGGGTCAGGTGATTTCTACCTAGCTGCATCATACCATTATAGTTAGTCTAAAATCTTAATTCCCTTGAGTGCTGCGATTTTTTCGGAAACTGCCACTGTCAGGAATATGCTGAAAACAGCGTGCTTTCAAGCCGAGGACTTGGGCGTCGCGCGATCGTCTAACCCTGAAAGCTCATAGCAAGATTCATCCGGCCGTCAACAAAATGGTAAACTATTCGTGTCAGTACAAGACATTAAAACCTACCCCTAGACTGGGGGAAAGTCACGCCTAAAATATTGTCAGGAGTTGGACTAAACAGCAAAAAAATTTACTAAAGTTAGTCATACTTAACTTGACTGGTTAACCTTTGTGGGTGGTAGAATTAGAGCGATGCCAAAAACCAAGGCTTAATTATCTGGGAGAGTAAACCGAGCGTGCAAGTCAAAACTGACCAGCCTGTCACAAGGTCGAACGGGAGTCCGCGTTTCGTTAAATAGGTTGAAAATATTGGATGACTCACGGCTAAAATCTTCAACTAAAATTAATTCGATTAGGGTGGGCTACACCCGAATTAACGCCTGTGGACAAGAAGGAGCCGACTCCCTTGGGTGAAGCAGGAAGCAGACCCTTCAGGAGCAATCCCGATTGAATGGTGAGACTTAAATAAGTTTAGCCAAGTTTTGTGTAGCAGATATCACTACGCACACAACAGTGGAAACGTGGTGATTCCGGGAACCTGAAAAATCAGGATATTAGGACTGCGAAGTCTTAAGAATCTGCGTCTGTTGAGAAAGCGGGAGTGTCAAATAATCGCCACGTATCAACCCGTCGAGGTTCAATCGCTAAAATAGTTCAGATCAGCACGCTTGCCCAAAGGCGTCAGGAACCCTTATGCAAAACTCTGTGGCAAAACACTACTTATGGGCTTTAGGTGAAGGGATCAAAGGGTGTAAGCCAGGCGATCTGATCGCTGGTCGCTACTTGGTCAAGCGCGATCGACTTCTTGTCGATACTCAACCCGAACACTTGCCGGAACTGCCCGATGAGATTCCGAGTGTTGTCACTCCTTATCTGAGACTGTTTGCCTATCAGTTGCACGTACCTCAAGTATACGGCCTGGTATCGTCCAAGATGAGCAAGCTATCGGGAGATATTTGGCTACTGGAAAACGGGCCGATTTTGAAAGTGACGGAATCTTTAATGCCGGAATTGGCGGACTCCTGGAAAGGATCGGCAGCGATGCGGCAGCTCAATTGGCTGTGGCAAATTGCCCAGTTGTGGCAGCCGTGTATCGCTCAGGGCGTGGCTTCCACGCTGCTGACTCCGGAACTGCTGCGGGTGGAAGGGCAATTGGTGCGGTTTCTGGAATTGCAGCCCGATCGCAAACCGCCTCATTTGTCGCAGTTGGGCAAATTGTGGCAGCAGTGGCTTGAAGATGCTCACCCGGCTATTGCTAATTTTTTGAGGCAACTTTGCCAGCAAATGGTTGCCGGTCAAGTGCGCCACGGCGAACAATTGATGGGCCAGTTGGATAAAGCTTTGGCAAAGTGCGGCCGATATTACGATCGTCACGTTGAAATTGCCACGGGCACAGATGTAGGCAGATCCCGGGCTCACAACGAAGATGCTTGCTATCCGCCCAGCGGTACGCTGTTCGCAGGAAGCCCAGGTGCGGAAGCTTGCGCGATCGTCTGCGACGGTATCGGTGGACAAGATGGTGGCGAAGTCGCTTCGGAAGAAGCGATTGGTGTGCTGCGCGACAAGTTGCAGCAAATGCCCCTGCATCAGGCTAATTGGGACCCGTTGAGCCTGACTTCCAAGCTGGAACGGGCAGCTTGTGCTGCTAACGACAAGATAGCCAGTCGCAACGACAGCGAACACCGCCAAGGCCGCCAGCGGATGGGAACTACGCTAGTTATGGCTTTAGCCCACATTCACGAGCTCTACGTCGCCCACGTCGGAGACAGTCGGGCTTACTGGATTACCCGCACAGGCTGCTATCAAGTTACTCTCGATGATAATGTGGCTTGTCGCGAGGTGCGTTTGGGCTACTCTCTCTACCGGGATGCTTTGGAACAAGTGGCCGCCGGAGCTCTGATTCAAGCTTTGGGGATTACTTCGTCGAACACTTTGCACCCGACTGTGCAGCGTTTTCCGGTGGATGAAGACTGCGTTTTGCTGCTGTGTTCCGACGGTTTGAGTGATAAAGACCGGGTTGAGGAATGTTGGGAAGCGGAGATTTTGCCAATTCTCGACGGTAGCATTAATTTGGCTAAGGCGCGCGATCGACTGATTGAGATTGCTAATACTAGAAACGGTCACGATAACGTCACTGTTGCTTTAATTCACTGTCAAGCACATTTGAGGGAAGACGGCAATACTTTGACAGAACTGTCTGTCGCACCTTTAGATACGCCGATCGAACTAATTTCCGACAGCGAGGATATGCCAACGGATTTGAATGGGCCCACAAGCCTTGGCGATGGGAATTCTGAAGGAAAAACGCAGTTGTTACAGTCGGACAAAAGCAAAAGCCCATTTTCGCTGCTGCTGAAAATTTTATTTTTATTAGGCTTGGGGGGTGTATTTGCTTATTTTTTCATCCCTCCGGTGGGTCGCGCGATCGATACTGCCGGGGAGTCGATTTTTGGCAAAGGCGGTTTAATTAATCCTGGAAGCAAGCCAGAAAAAACTGTTGAATCTGTACCTTCTCCGGTCAAATCTTTAGAAATCGGCTCGTTTATAGAGATTAAAAGTTCTGGGGCTGGGGAAGTGGAAAAAGAGAGCGATCGCTTGGATTTGCGAGTTGCAATCGGTGAGTTGACTGTCAAAGGAACAGTCCCAGTCGGCAGCGTTTTGCAGGTGACAAACAAACAGCTTACACCTCAAGGCAATTGGCTGGAATTAAAAGTTTGTTCGATTCCTGAAATAGTGCCATCGAACTCTCCCAAACCCGAGTCAAATAAAGATTTTTCTACAGTTTCAAAACCGGCACAGAATCCATCTCCCGCTGTGACAACTCCCTCGCCTTCCCCGACAGTTAAGCCAACAGTTGAAGTAGAAAGCGCCAAGCTGCCTCCCGGTGTGACAACTCCCTCGCCTTCCCCGGCAGTTAAGCCAACAGTTGAAGTAGAAAGCGCCAAGCTGCAACCGGGGGAAATCGGATGGATTCAAGAACAAGCTGGCGTTTCTAAAGTAGTCTCTAACCTAACCTTAAACCCAACTCAAAAGGGAAAATGCGTTGATGCTGCCTCAAGTCCCAATGCTAATTAAACTACTAATGCTTGAGTATGTTGAGCGAAATGGATAGAGTTTAGTATAAAGGAAAATGCAGATTCCTAAACAAAACTAATATTAACGGGTACAATTGCAGCTCAAGGATATGAAAAATTTTTAGATTTTAGATTGGAAAGTTAACAATTACCAATCTAAAATCTAAAAATTTTTCAAAATTTCTAACCTAATTTCTTAGATACCTCTGCCAGTTTAGTCACCATTTGGGATACGGCTTTGTCAACTGCCGCGCTCAAAAGTGAGTCTTCATTGCTGCTGCCAGAATTGCCGCCAATACCCCTAACGGAAATATTAGAATCGCTTTGATCCGCTTCTCCAACTGCTTTTGCGGTGGCAAGAATATCTCCCGAAGCTGTACCGATTAACCGCACATCTATTTGAACGGTAGCTTTGGTTTTTTGTGAACCGGCACCGATTCCCATGAAACTGCCGCCGCCGGATTGTTTGTCGATATTAAACTTGGTAATGGTGCCGATGAGCACGGCGTCAACTCCTAATTGTTTGCCAATTTCGGCTGCTGTGCCGGCATCCATCGCGCCGCTGCGATTTTGCTGTTTGAGCACTTGTTCGAGTTTGCTACGATCGACTACTGTATAAGTGCCGTTGTTGACGAGTTCGTTGATTAACAGTTCGCTGATGCCTTTGGCCGCGCCTACTCCTCTGTAGGAAGTGTAATAGCTGTTGGTGGTGCCGTAGTCGAAGTCCATGACGACGAGGCGCTTTTTGGCAGTCGCTTGGGCGAGTTGGGGTAGGGGTGGGGTGGTGGCTGGTGTGGCGGTCGCATTGACTGAAACGCCTGCTAGCATTAGGGTAGCCAGGGAAATGCTGGTTAAGCGAGATATAGTGATTGTTTTCATAAAGCTTTCCTCACAGTTGTTTTGTGCCGACTCTAGGATACTTTACGGAACAGCCCGATGTCAGGGTTAGGGGTGAGGAGGTTGGAATTGGTGATTTGTAGTCTTTTTTGACTTTCAAGAGGCTTAATTTTTGTTAATGAACCGCAGAGCACGCAGAGGAGACAGACTAAAGGTGGCAACAACCGCACAGCCATCCAAAAATTCCTCTTACGCCCCAGATTCCATAAAACCCATCAACCAATTAGCCATCGTCGCCCTGCGAGTCTGTCGGGGTCCGAATTCCCCAATTTTATAGCCTTTAAAGCCCAATTTTTCCTTCAGCAACTGCTTGTTTTCTGGAGGAGTCGATCGAGTCAATTTCACCGTCGCCGGCCTAGAATCGATAAAATCCGGCGGTTCCGGGTACTCTTGACGCCACTCGGGTGCAACCCCTGCACTGTTCCACTTGCCAGTCTCGGCATCGCAGCGGTAGCCCAGATACTGCCAAACTAGCTGATTGACAGCACCATCGTCGATTTCTTCGTTGAGAATAGCCCAAATAGTTTCGTTATTCAGCGGTGGTAATTCAGACATGAGCGCGATCGAATCGGAAATAAAAAAAGTTCAACTCACATTAGATAACATTATCAGGAACGGGCATCTTGCGCGTTCCACAAAAATTCATAGGAATTGGTGTGTGGGGTGGACACGCTTGCCAGCCCAAAATGCCACCCCAAAAAAATTAATTATTCAAAATTCCATCTTTCTCGGCCATAGACAGCATTAAGTCTATCACGCGACTAGAATAACCCCACTCGTTGTCGTACCAAGAAACAACTTTGAAAAACTTAGAATTCAGTTCAATTCCCGCACCTGCATCGAAAATGCTCGATCGCGCGTCGCCCTGAAAATCTGTCGAAACCACCGCATCCTCAGTATATCCCAGAATGCCTTTGAGTTCGCCCTCCGAAGCTTTTTTCATTGCTTCACAAATTTCTTTATAGCTAGTTTCCTTCGCCGTTTTGAAAGTAAGGTCAACTACAGACACGTCGGGAGTTGGCACCCGCAAAGCCATTCCAGTCAATTTTCCTTTCAATTCTGGCAACACCAAAGTAACAGCTTTTGCTGCACCTGTGGAAGATGGAATAATATTTTGAGCCGCACCGCGTCCTCCCCGCCAATCTTTTTGGCTGGGCCCGTCTACAGTTGGTTGAGTAGCTGTCATCGCGTGAACTGTAGTCATTAAACCTTCTTCCAAACCGAAGTTATCGTTAATTACTTTGGCAATTGGTGCTAAACAATTCGTCGTACAGCTAGCATTAGAAACAACCGTATCTTTTGCCGGGTCAAATTTGTGGTGGTTGACGCCTACTAGAAAAGTTGGAACTTTTTCCGGGTCTTTTGTGGGTGCTGAAAGTATTACTCGTTTTGCTCCCGCCGTCAAGTGTTTTGATGCGCCTTCAAAATCTGTAAACAATCCGGTAGATTCTACAACATAGTCTGCACTCGTTTTATCCCAAGGCAATTCTGCCGGATTTCTAATCGCTGTGCAGGGTATAAAATTTCCGTCAATGACAATGCCGTCTGGTTTGCTTTCCACTTCGCCGTCGTAGATGCCGTGGGTAGAGTCGTATTTGAAAAGATAAGCCAGGTTGTCTGGCGAAACTAAGTCGTTAATGCCGACAAATTCGATGTTGGGGTTTTTGATGCCGGCACGCATGACTAGCCGTCCGATGCGACCAAATCCGTTGATGCCGACTTTTAATGCAGCCATGTTTAAACTCCTATTGAAAATATCGTTAGTCGATCGGGCGTTAGCGAAGCCCGCCCCTACGGGGGCTACGCCAACGAAGAGGATCGCCTGTTGTGGCTTAGAATTTACCACGCTAACGGATTTTTGCAACTGATTCTTTTCTATCTCTTAAGAATTCTGAATTCTGCCCCTGCTGGGAAGGGCAATTAATCGTGAAATAACCGCTGACTAATGGCTAATGGCTGCTTTTTGTCAAATTGTAAAAGTGCTATAATAGACAGAAATTATTTTCAAAATTGCCTTTTTTAAATCAGGCTAAAGTAATAATAAAAAACTTATCCAAAAGCCGAAACGGATTGGTCTTATCACCAGTGGCGATTGTCGGAACCAAAGCCTAAGATGAAAGTTGCCTATTCGCTCAAGGACACGGAATTGCCGTGTCCCTAAACATATGGCGTAGAATCTATGTGTAGCTCAAATTTGCCGAATTGGTATAATCACTAATAACTAATGACTACCCGACGCATCTAGTAATTAGCAATTCCACCGCATCTGAAATAAAACACGACCCACCAAATTTATTGAGCACTGGTCTAATGTTTTCTGCAACTGCTGAAACTTGAGCTGGTGAACAAAAAGCAAGCACATAAATGTTATCCAGCGCCGTCATTGATGAATCACGGGAAACGTGATCCCTAGTGCTTTTTCCAGCGACATCACGGATCACCGAATAACCGGGTACGCCAGCTTTGTCTAAACCGTCTAAAATCTTGCCGAGTTCGACTGAGTGGGCTATGATTTCTACTCTTTTGACTGACTCCATCATCTCACCTCCAAAACATATTTATTCCGTATAGATACAGGGGAATGCCTACAATGATATTAAATGGAAATGTCACTGCTAAGGCAGTTGAAATGTAAAGACTTGGATTCGCTTCGGGAACAGTTAGGCGCATGGCTGCTGGTACTGCTATATAAGAAGCACTCGCGCACAGTACGGCAAACAGCAAAGTGTCTCCTTGCGGCATTCCGATTAATTTGGCTATTACCAAAGCAATTACTGCGTTGAGTATCGGAATTAGGATTGCAAAGCCGATCAGAAAAACTCCTGCTTCTTGCAAATCTTTAATTCTGCTGGCTGCAACCAGCCCCATGTCTAGTAAGAAAAAAGTCAGAACTCCGTAAAACAAGTCTTGAGTAAACGGACTCATAACTTCCCAACCATGTTCTCCTGTCAGTACGCCCATAATTAGGCTGCCAATCAGCAGAAAAACTGAGCTGTTTAGGAATGCTTCTTGCAACACTTCTGGCCAAACTATTTCGCGTTTTCCTTCTTCCCCGCCAAATACACTGACTAGAATGAGACCTACTATAATTGCCGGGGATTCCATTAATGCTAGCGCGGCTACCATGTAACCGTCAAAGTCGATCCCCTGTGCTGTGAGGAAGGAGGTTGCGGTAATAAATGTGACGGCGCTGATGGAACCGTAGGTGGCTGCGATCGCCGCGGCATTGTAAGAGTCGAGTTTGATTCTCAGTATGAAAAAAGTATAAATTGGTACTAGCATTGACATCAGCATCGCTGCCATAATTGTCAGGGCTATTTGCTGGTCAATTCCGCTTTTGGACAGTTCGACCCCACCTTTAAATCCGATCGCAAACAGCAGGTACAGCGAAAAGAGTTTAGGGATGGGCGCTGGAATTTCTAAATCAGATTTGAGAAAAATTGCCAGCATTCCCATGAAAAAAGCTAATATTGGGGGATTTAAGATATTTGACGATACTAAACTCAAATCCACGATCTGTCACTCCCATTTCTTGCGTTTTTAATATTACTTCCCCAGTAATTGTTGCACGAGAATGGATCAATAGACCAATCGAACTTTTTGACTCCGAAGCTCGATCTGGCTAAATACCGCAAAATACGGCAAAGGCGCACAGTGCACACCTTACTCGTTGTAAGGTGTGCACGCGGGCATCTGCCGGTTAAGTATTTTGGTTTAACTAAGCAACTGCCAAATAAGACTCTAGGGCTTCGGAACCACCGATCAACTTGCCGTCGATAAATACTTGCGGCACAGTTGTAGCCCCAGTCATAGCCCGGAGCGATCGGGTTGTGATCTCCCGGCCCAAGACGATTTCTTCATAATCGAAGCCCTTTTGACTAAGCATTGCCTTAGCCTTAGCACAGAAGGGACAGCCCATTTTTGTAAAGAGCGACACTAGCTTCGGCTTGGCTGCTGCGGAGTTGATGTAGTTGAGCATCGTCTCGGCATCGGACACTTTGAAAGGGTCTCCCGGTTCATCAGGCTCAATAAACATTTTTTCAACCAAGCCATCTTTTACCAGCATCGAATAACGCCAAGACCGCTTGCCAAAGCCTAAATCTGTTTTGTCTACCAGCATTCCCATGCCTTGAGTAAACTCGCCGTTACCGTCGGGAATTAACGTCACATTGTCTGATTCTTGGTCTTTTGCCCACTCGTTCATCACAAAAGTGTCATTGACGGAAATGCAAACGATTTCATCTACGCCGTTTTCTTTGAAAACTTTGGCCAATTCGTTATAACCAGGGAGGTGCGTTGACGAACAAGTGGGCGTAAAAGCCCCAGGCAGCGAGAAGACTACTACAGTTTTACCTGCAAATATATCATCGGTGGTGACATCCACCCACTCGTTGTCTTTGCGAGTGCGAAAGGTGACTTTGGGTACTCTTTGACCTTCTTGGTTCGTCAGCATGATTTTAAATTTTTGGGTACTTGGGTTCAATTCCTTTGCTGATTATAGCGTACTCATAACGAGTATGACTTGTCAAGGGAGGCGAGTTTTTTTCTCGGACTTGGGCGCGCGATCTCAGTTTATTGTCTTTGCGACGATAGTTTGAATCTTAGTCCGAATCAATCTCGCGGCGCGCGCGAGATCAGTTCATTGTCTTTGCGACAGCTAGCAGATTTAAAACTTGCTGTTTAAGTAGGTCGGCAATTCTGTCTCGAATCCTTTGCTGCTGCTAACGGGTGAGGATTTTTTACACATTCTGTCAACACATCGATATCAATTCCTGGCAGCAATTCGCTTTGTGTGATTAATTCATAACCGCAGTTGGACACGAATTCAACCGGAATTTCTTCTTGCAAATGGTAGATAGAAAATCGGTCATTTCGCCAGAACCAAACCTCTCGCACATTCAACCTTCTATACAGTTCTAGTTTATTGATGCTGCCACTGGTAACAATCACTTCAATTACCAAATCTGGAAATTCTTTATCTCTGCCAATACAGTAAGCTTCACCCGGTTCCGTACCGCCACTTTTTTCCTCTTGTCGCAGAGTTGTAGACCCAAAAGGAAAATATTCGATGTCAGCTTCTACAAAATAAATAAGCAGCAGATCTCCAATGCGAGTTTTTCTACTTTCATGGCGGCGAGAAGCCGACATAATTTCCAAAACTCCATCTAAATAAGTCACTCGATATCCCGCAGGCAGCATCTCCTATTCGATTTAGCAGTGTTTCGTATTGTTCCCAGTTTGCCCTATCCGTGATGTAGCACTCTTCAGGATCTTGGCATGGGAGTGCTTGTTCTTTAAGTAATGTATCTAGCTCGCTCGTCAGCATCGGTATTACCTCCTTACAAGTTGTTCTAATCTTAGCTCAACTTTATTCCCAATCAAACTGCCTCCCCAAATATTCCTCTAATTCCTGATTGTAAGGTCGGAAATAATCGCTCAACCTGTCGCGAACCGAATCATTTACCCGCTGATAAGAACCAGGATTAGCATTTTGGTACTCAGACAATTGATATTCCGGCAAATCTAAAAATTCTAAAACCTGCTGGACTATAGCCGCCGCACCTGCATAAAAATCTTCACTTTTCAAAATTAACAACTGTTCTCTAGGAAAGAAAGTCCGCCAATTTTTAATAAATTCTATGTACCTACCGCGAGCTAAATAATTCCCCGGTTCCTCGCCGATGATGTATTCGGGATTTTGATTCAACCGTTCAATTTCATTGCTAATTACCCGATCGAGCGATAGCGCTTCCCAATTTAAGGCAGTCAGGCGGTAAAATTGAGAAATCGCCCGATCGACGGGATTTCGCAAAAGTACAATCAGTTTCGCCTCTGGAAACAGGGTGTAAAGACGTTCCGGTGCTTCCCGACAGTCAAAATAGCTCGGACTTGCTTCGCCAGTTACAAATTGCTCTCCCTGCGGCATTGGCGGAAAATGAGCCAAATACCAATCAATACCTCTGTCAAAGTGCCACGAAAAAAAATCCATCTCCTTTTTAATCGGAGTCAAAATTTGCGGGTGTTTGGATAAATAAGTATACAGAGAAGTCGTCCCGCACCGCTGAGAACCAATAATTATAAAGTTAGGAACTTTGACTGATTTTAAGTTCCAATTTTGTATAACAGGCATCTTGCCTGTATCTGCTTGTGGAACAGGTATCTTGCCTGTTCTCTTACTAACAAGAGATGCAAAACTTTGTTTGTAACTGACAGTTCGATAAAAATCAATCGCCTCAGCAATTTTACCTTGCCTCGTTAAAGCTTCTCCCAAATTCAGATAAGGCCAAAAAGCCTCCGGTTGAGCTGCAACAACTTCGCGACACAAGTTCTCAACTTCATCTAGCTTGTTTTGCCTAACAAAAACTTCCCACAAATTGTAATAAAACCACCAAGGAATATCAGGATTTATTTCTATAGCTTGGAAAAATGCCGCCGCCGCTTCCTCCCAATATTTTTGGTGGCTCAGAACAGCGCCTAAATTATAATAAGACCAGCAATCATCCGGTTTTTGGGCGACAGTTGCGCGAGATGAGGCTAATGCGCGATCCTCTTCGATGGCTGCGCTAACGCACTTTTCTTGCTGCTGCAACAAATCCTCTAATTTCGCGGAATTTCTTGCATAACTCGGTATATTTGTCAATAGCAAATTGTAAAGAATTATTGCGCTTTTTGGGCGATCGTACTGTGCTAAATTCTTTCCTAACTGCAAATAAAACTCCCAATTTTCCGGTGTAATTTGCAATTGAGATTGTTCTAGCACTAAGTTTAAATCCGACTCTGTTTGTCCGAGAGCGTATCCCAACTTCTCGTAAATTCCCGGCAAATCTCGGTCAATCTCAACAGCTTTTAAATAGGTGGCGATAGCTTCATCCCACTGTTTGAGTTTAGTTAAAGCGTCGCCTAAATTGCAAAAAGACCAGGCAAAATCCGAGTTGAGGGCAATCTCGCACCGGTAAGCAGCAGCAGCCTCTTCCCATCGCCGAAGTTTCAGCAAAGCATCGCCCAGGTTGTGATAAGACCAAGAAAAATCTGGATTTAACTCAACAGCTTTTTTGTAAGCAGCGACAGCTTCCTCCCATTTTTCAAGTTTCTGCAAAACATCGCCCAAACTGTGATAAGACCAAGAAAAATTAGGATTTAATTCAATAGCTTGTTTGTAAGCAGCAACAGCCTCATCAAACTGACCGCTTTCTTGCAGGGAATTACCCAAATCGTGGTAGTCATTGTCCATGCAAAACTCCTGCAACAGTCATTAATTTTTCCAGCGAGTTCAAATTCAACTGCATATCTTTATGTAAGGGTTTGATCGGAGTTCCATCATCAACCAAATCGCCAATTAAATAGTAATGTTCCAAACCGCATAAATTGCTAATCATCCAATAACAATACGGAACGTAAAGGGGAGAAAAAATCTCAATTACCTTAGTTCCTGGATTGCAAAAAACTAGATTAGTCAATCCCCCTCCGTGAGGTGCGACAACTACTTTAGCAGCAGCCAAACACGATGCTTGTTCCGCTACAGACATTGTTTCCAATTTGACACTGCGAAACCCAAATTTTTCTAAGTATTTAATTACTTCTTCATCGTTGACGATTCGCCTATAGGATGCTTGTTGGCGGCTGATATAAATTCGCTCTGAATAGTCTGTGTTTAGTGGCTGTTGTTCCTTTAAAAATGTCTGTTTGAGGTATTCACACTTCCATTTAGAAACAGCTCCCGATCCGTTATAAGATATTGACGGAACTATTAATTTATCTGCTGTAATGTGTAAATTGCAGCGACTTTCTAAAAGTTTATCTTGAGAAATTCCTAAAGTATTTAAAGTTTCTGCTTGATAGGAAGAATCCGAGGCATTGACAACAAACTTATCTATAGTTTCTATCAATCCGCTCCGCTGCAAAAGGTCAAATCGCGTAATCACATCAAACATCCAATGAAAATAAGCTGCTCCACCCCAGCGAGCAGATAAAAAAGCCACATTTCCATCGACGTGTTCAGCGGGAGGCAATTTGTCGGAAGTGATTACCAATTCCGCACAACCCATTGAAATGTCAGCAACAAGTTTATTTTCTGAAGTAATGACGGCGCTAGTCACAACATCTGCCCAAGCTCTTCCTTTTGGCAATACGGCAACAAAAGCTTTTCTTGAATGACTTTGATGTTCCCAGAATCTACGGCTGCTATCGATTGTTTTGGAATCAGATAAATTGATTTGACTCGCAGGATGGATGTCAATGCAGGTGAGGTTAGGATTTGATTCTGGTGCAACGGTCAAATCTTCTGTAAATCCGCAGTATTTTTTGAGAATACTTAAGGGTAAATTTTGATTACTGCATTTTGCCAGATCGCTCTCATCGACTTCTCCTTGTTGTTCCAGAGCATAACCTATATTATCGTAAGCTTCAAACAAATCCGGTTTAATTTGCAGGGCTTGAACTAAATTAGTGATTCCAGGTTCCCACTGCTGTTTTGCAAGAAAACTCAAACCCAATCCTTCGTAACACCAGCAGGATTTGGGTTCGAGATTGATGCCTTTTTCGTAAATGGCGATCGCCCTTTCTAATTCCCCTTGATTCCGCAGTGCATCACCCAACTTTTTGTACAGCCAACTATGATCGGGTTCTAGCTCAATAGCACGATCAAAAGCCCCTGCTGCTTCAAACCAATTTTCTTGTGATTCCAGAACTTCCCCCAAACTATTGTACAGCCAACAATCATTGGGGTTTAATTCAATAGCTTTGCGGTAAGCCGCCGCCGCTTCTTCCCAATTTTCCAGTGCAACCAAAGCCCTACCTAATCTCTCGTAGGACCAACAGAAATCGGGATTGAGTTCAACTAACTTGCGGTAAGCAACAGCAGCTTCCTCGCACTCAGAAAGCTCCATCAGCACATCGCCTAAATTGTTGTAAGTCCAACAAAAATCTGGATTTAACTCAATAGCTTTGCGGTAAGCAGAAGCGGCTTCCTCGTGTTGCTCAATCGCCTGCAAAGTTTCCCCCAAAAAGTGGTAAGCCCAACTAAAATGAGGGTTGAGTGCGATCGCCTGTTGGTAAGCTGCCCTAGCTTCGTCAAATAGTTCTTTCTTTTGCAAACTTTTACCCAACTTTTGGTAAGTTAAGTAGTTGCCAGACTTTATTTTAATAGCTGTTTGATAGCGGGCTATCGCCTCATCCAAATAACCGGAATTCGTTGCAATATCCCCCAACTTTTCCCAACCCAGAGACAACAGAGTTTGCTCTTCGCCCAAACTTTGATTGCCGATTTTTTTAACAATCAGTTGATAGCCTTTGTGTACAACTTCTAACTGACTTCCAAACATCTCCAAAAAAACATCTATCCCAATTTTAGTATCTTGCTCCGGGCTGTCGGGAAACGTAAACTCGTAATCATCAAAAATCATCAATCCCCCAACTTTCACCAACCTCCAAGATAAAATCGCATCTTGCAGAGCACTGGTAGGTTTGTGACAGCCGTCAATGTAAGCAACATCGTAATATTCCGAAGCCAAATTAATTAACAAATCTTGAGAGTAACCTTCTAATTCAATTACCCGATCTGCTGCTCCCGTTTTAACAATATTGCCCTTAAAATGTTGTTGAAAATACAAATCAATACAAGTAATCTTTGCCGTCGGATGAGTTAAAATATTATCCAGCAGCCAGCAAGCAGACATTCCCTGAAAACTGCCGATTTCCACAACTTGAAAATCCGCAATTCCGGTAAATTGCTGCAAATGCCGTTGCCAAATAGGAATATTGTGGGTAAACCAATCTTGGGTAAATTGATAATCTTTCGCCGCACACTCAGGCCAACCCCTCAATTCGCTCGCTTTTTGGTGGCAAATAATTGCTTCTTCTAATTCCCCTAATTGCGGTAAAATATTTCCTAAATCGTTGTAAGGCTTAGAATTGGTCGGCTCGATTTCTATTTGGCGGCGGTAAGCGGCAATTTGTGCGTACAACTCCTGTTGTTTCGCCCGAACATCATTGAGTTGGGCGACAACTTCTGCAGCATTGGGTTCAATTTGCAGTGCCATGCTATAAAATACGCTCGCGCCTTCCAACTGCTTCTGTTTTGCTAAACTATTGCCTAAATTTATATAAAATTCCGCTCCATCTAACTCAATTCCCAGCAATTTGTGGTAATTTTTCCCGCTTGCAAGTACCTCAATAGATTGACAATAAGTTGCGATTGTGCTGTCTAAACCCGATTCGCTCCGCTTCCGCAAAACATATCCCAACCGCTGATTAATTCCCGTCAAATTCGCCTCCATCTGAACCGCGTGCAGGAAAGCAGCCACAGCTTCATCCCAGGATTGTTCGCAGGTGAAGGCTATTCCCAAATTGACATAAAACCAAGGAATATTTGGATTTATTTCAATAGCTTTGCGGTAGCAACTAATAGCTTCTGGCCACAGTTGTTTTTGAGCCAAAGCGTCCCCTAAGCAATTGTATGCCCAGTAGGAATTATCATTAATTTCCAGAGTCTGACGGTAACATTTAATTGCTGCATCAAAGTCCTGTTTTTGCGCGAAAACATTACCTAAACCCACGTAAGCACGAGCGTATTTTGGGTTGAGTTCGAGGCTTTTGTTGTAACAGGCGATCGCCCGATCGAATTCTCCTCGCTCCGCCCAAGTTTTACCCAAACTGTGGTAAGATTCAAACGAATTTGGATTGATGGCAATGGCTTGTCGGTAATTGGCGATCGCCTCATCCCACCGCTTCTGACCAACCAGCATTTCTCCCAGATTGTGATAAGCGATTGCCAGCTTCGGGTTTAACTTAATTGCCCGCGAATAACACTCAATAGCACGATCGAACTTTCCCAATTCAACCAAACTATTTCCCAGAGTGACGTTTTCCTCAGCAGTTGCCCAATTCGGCTCGATATTAAAAGCTTGATACCAACAGTCAGCCGCCTCTTCTCGCTTCTCTAACTGCGTCCAAATTCTCGCCAACTGCCGATAAACAGCAGCAAAATTCGGCGCTAGCGAAATTGCTTTTTCACAATTTACGATCGCCTTTTCCCACTGTTTCCCCTGAGAATACAAACTGCCGAGATTAGCATAAACTTCCGGCAAATTTGGATTGCGATCGATCGCCGATTCATACCACTGCTTAGCTTGCTCGATTTCCCCTCGCACCTGCATCACCTTTCCCAGCGTCTGGCAAGCTGTCGCCAAATTCGGTTCAATTTTCAACGCTGACTCGCAAGCAGCAACTGCCTCATTCAACTTTCCTTCGGCTAAATAAACTTCTGCTTGCCGACTCAAATCAACCGCTGCCTTTTCCATCTTCTCAATCGAGGGCATAATTAAACTTGCTCCAGACACCAACTAACCCAAACCCACCACTTCAAGCATCTTTTTCAGCGAACTCAAGTTCACCAAAATATCCTCAGTCAGGGAATTCTGATACATCAACTGTCTAATAGGATAGCATTCAAAAGCCTCGCCCGTTAAAAAGTAATGTTCCAACTGCAAATATTGACTGATTCCCCAGTAATAATGACTGATATAGTGAGGCGACACTAACTCAATTACTTTAGTTCCCTGGCGACTAAAAATCGTATTTGTCAAGCCGCTGCCGTGGGCTGCTACTATCACCTGAGCGTGGTAAAAATGAGCAATTTGCTCTGCCAAAGACATCGACTCAGGTAAAATAGAAACAAAGCCAAATTTCTCCAAAACCTCAACCACATCTTCCTCGTTCAAAACTCGTCGATATCTTGCTTTGCTGCGGCTGATATAAATGCGTTTCGGATAGCTCGAACTAGGTATAATTCCCTTGAGAAACTCGCGCCTCAAAAAATCCATCGCCCACCCAGAAGGCCAGCCCAAATATCCCGCAAAAGACGGCACAATTAACTCTGTTGCTTGTATGTGAGGCAAGCGATCGCTCTCCAATACTTTTTCTTCGGGAATGCCCAAAATTCTCAGACTTTCCCGCTGAAATTGGTGCTGACAACTATTCACCAAAAACCAATCAATTTCCGCCAAATCCCTACCGCTGTGCCACAGCAATTCTATCCTCGGCAAAACGTCAACCATCCAGTGAAAATAGACATTTCCAGACAAACCAGAAAGCACCGCCACTCTGCCGTCAATTTGCTTGAGAGGCGGGAATGATTCTAAATTAAAAACGCTGTGTTTTCTAATATCATGCTTTTCGCATCCAGGTAAAAACCCCGGATAATCTCTCGACACATCACCCAACAAATAATTGTCAGGAGTAATTACAGCGATCGCCTTGCAAATCAGCCAATAATTTTCCTGCGGCACAATCCAAACTCGCCCGTTGGGAATTGCAGCGACAAAAGTTTTGGGCGACTGCACAGGTATCGGTTGCGAGTTGGACAAACGGCACACTCCCCAACCCAAATGCACCGGATCGAACCACTTAGAAAGTCGCTGCAAACACAGCCCGCAAGTTAAACCGGCACACTCGGAATTAGCCAATTTGGAATTGGATCTCCCAAATTGGGAATTCGGAATATTTTCTGCCCTTGCTTCTGGTGCAGATTTCCAAAATATTTCCACATAATTGTCAGCATCCAACTTAGCATTAACCAGCCAATCCCAACTCGATAAATAAATACCGTGAGGAGGTTTTATAGAAGTGCTATCGGGCGAAATAAAACTGTCTTTTTTCCACTGTTTCTGATCCCCATACCCGTGCAATTGCAGATATAAAACCTTTTGATAATAATCAATCGCCCGTTCCCAGCGCCCCTGTTTTTCCAGCAGTTTTGCCAACTCAAAATAAACCTGCGGTAAAGCAGGTTGAATCGTCAAAGCCATGTGGTAAACTGCAATTGCTGCACTGAACCGCTGTTGCTGGGCTAAGGAATTTCCCACGCGCCAGTAAAGCTCTGCATTTTGTGGCTGAATTTGCAAAGCTTTTTGATAATAAGCGGCGGCAGATTCGTATCCGCTGTACTCTGTTAGAGCATTTCCTAAATGCAAGTAAATTTCGGCTAAATTATCGCAAATTTCAGCAATTGGTAATTGGGCGTTGGGCATTGGGCATTGGGCATTGGGCATTGGGCATTGGGCATTGGGAATAGTTTCTGTTTCTTCCTTCTTCCCTCTTCCTTCTTCCTTCTTCCTTCCAGTTAGTGCTGTGAGAAATCGATCGCACGCAGCGATCGCCTTTGACAATTCATCATCTTCTACAGCCGCAACCCTGTGCCTTTGTGCCAAGCGGCAGTAAGCCTCAACAAAATCAGGCTTCAGAGCTATTGCCTTCTCAAAATAAGGCATGGCTTCCGCCACTTGACCCAAAACCATCAAAGAAAACCCGGCATCTGTATAGGCCGAAATATAGTCGGAATTGAGATCGATCGCGCGCTCGAAACAAGCAAGCGCCGCCGAATGTTCCCCCTGTAACTGCCACGCTTTCCCCAAATTGTAGTGAGCCAAAACCATGTCCGGCTCCAACTCAATAGCTGTGAGGTAAGATGCGATCGCCCTTTCCGGACTTTTGTCCAGCAAGGCTTGACCCAAATTATTGTGCAGTGTCGCCCAATCCGGCTTAATTTCCATCGCCCGCTCGTAAAGCTCGATCGCCTCAGCAGCCCGATCGTCCTTGAGCAAAATCACACCCAGATTGCTGTAAGCTTCCACGTAATCCGGCTTCAGAGCAATCACCTGTCGGTAGGTATCCATTGCCGCTTCGAGCTGACTATTTTCATCTAAAACCACAGCCAGATTGTAGAAAGCATTGAGATAATCGGGTTTTTTGCCGATCGCATTTCGGTAACAGTCGATCGCCCCCAGCAAATTACCCTGATTGTGAAGAATATTTCCCAAGTTATAATGAAGTTCCGCCCAATCTGGTTTCAAATCCAGAGCTTTTCGGTAGTGAAAAACCGCCTCATCCAGCCACGCATAGTCGCTGTAAAGTTGACCCAAATAAGCATGAGCCAGAAAAAACTGCGGCGAAATCTCCAAAGCTTGCACAAAAGCGTCTCTTGCCGCCGTCGGATCGCCTTGAGCTTCGAGAATTTCGCCTAAAGTCGTGTAAGCCGAGGGCGAAAACGGTTGAAGTTCGATCGCCTTTTTGCAAAACTCGATCGCCTCAGTTAACTTCCCCCGGTTCAAATAAATTTGGGCTTGCCGGATATATTCTTCAGTGCTCATTGCTAGCCAGCAGTTGCGGTTTCTTTACCGCTTCAGTAAAACCTAGAAATTTTAAGTTAAAAACTTTGTATTTATATTTTGCCCGATCGGGCGATCGATTAATTTTATCAATAACTGTCGATCGATTTTTTTTAACTGCCCCTGCTTCAGTTCCTGCATTGAATATTTCAACCTCACCCCGCTTGTAGCAGAGTGAGGTTGAAATCCTTGAAAACTACCGGCTTTGTGAGAACAGCCCCGAATCTTATCCGGTACTGCCCCACAACAGCCAGTTGTTTTAGAACAACTCGAAGTTGTTCGAGGTAATTGTCAGGCCAGGCTGCAACTGAGCAATAGTTAGCACTCCGCTGGTGCCGTTGAAGAACAACGTACCGCTTGTTGGGTCGTACACCAACTTGTTGGTCGTGCCTGCTCCGGGAGTAGCTGCGTTGAAACCAGAAACGACGACAAACTCGCTTGCTTCGAAGCTGCTGCCCAAACCAGCGAACACACCGCCCTGCTTCAAGCGGATCTTATCTTCGCCGGGGGTAAAGTCAGTGATCGTATCTACGCCATATTCGCCACCGCTGGAGAAGAAGTAGAACGTATCGCTGCCAGCACCGCCGGTCAGGACATCAGCGCCTCTGTCGCCAGAGATAAAGTCATTGCCAGCACCGCCATCGACAGTATCGTTGTCTTTACCGCCGTACAGGCTGTCGTTGCCGTCGCCGCCGCCGACAATATCGTTGCCCCGGCCGCCAAAGACTGTATCGCTGCCCGATCCGCCGAGTACGGTGTCATTGCCGTTGTCGCCAGAAATTAAGTCATTGCCATCACCACCGTCTACGAGGTCATCACCTTTGCCGCCAAAGATGTAGTCATCGCCGGTACCGCCAGCGACCACATCGCTGCCGCTGCCTGAAAGGATGGTATCGTTGCCGTCGCCGCCGCCGATACTGTCATTTCCGCCACCCGATACAATCAGCTCGTTGCCACTGCCACCAGCGATGACATCAGCGCCCCCAAAAGTCAAGATGATATCGCTGCCGGAGCTTCCGTTCAGCCTGTTTTGACCTTCGATGCCGATAACGGTTGAGCCACCGCCACCAGTACCACCTGGTAGTGAACTTGCTGGCTGTGTTGGATTAGTTACCTGTGTCATTTACACTCCTCCTAAAAGATCAATCATTTTTCTACAATACACTTTTCCCTCCAAAGGGATTCAATAAATGAAACCGGACATCGGTTGAGACCCTAATTGACCCGGCTGCTATAAGCTGTCATGTAATTTAAATAGTCAGCAGCGAGCCTCGGAGCGCGAGTTGAATCCTGTATTCGTTGAGCAGCAAATCTCGGTTGTTTCCTGCTTTTGACTCTCGACTCCACCACTGCCTCCTCTAACACGAAAATATTCCACTTAAACGTTTGCGAGTTTACCATAATGACCGTCGATATGGCTAGTCATTATTAAAACAATACCCGGAAGATACACAGAGACCATTTTTAATCGGAGTATGCTCTCAAGATTGAGAAGTTGCACCGGGTCCTTGGCACTGTCGATCGCCGGAGAGTTCGATCGCCCGCAATGGGGCTGGAACTGAGCTGCGATTTCTTTTAAGTACACTGTACCTGACCAGACTTTTGATTTTCGCCAATAGTTCCCCAAAAATCAAAATTTTTTAGCTAGCTTTGGAAGCAAGCCCGTGCACGCTGGAGGCCGGATTCAATCAAAAGTGCGTCCCAACACAGTCCCGGACGGACTTTTGAGCCTTATCACCTTGATGTTTCCACCAAAATCTCTCACGATCCATACAGGATTTTTGGCTAAAAAACCCAGTTTTTCAACCCCAATCCGTCATTTCCACCGTGCTCCACATCCATCCGGACAATCAGACAATGCAGCGCTAGTCTTTTGGTGAAGTTGGGATGAAAGGTGAGCTGGTAGATTTGTGACGGTACTGTCACTAGATTTTAGATTTTAAATTTACTCCAGAGATGAATCTGGGAACTGGAACTAAGATATAAAATTTTGGGCTGCTGGCGAATCCAGCGCCAGTTATGAGGTTGGCGCAATTATAGTTATGAATAATTTACCTGTTGATAATGCTGAAGCCATCAATTTTCTGATTGCATCTATCGGAGCCAAGGTAAAATTCTTACCTCCCTACTCGCCGGATTTATGTCCGATAGAGTTGTAGTGGGCCAAAATCAAAGCGATTTTCCGTTCAGAAGCATATCCACCTTCAAAAGTTCTTGATGAAGCGATGACTAAAGCTATTAATGCTTTTACTGATGAAAATGCTTTGCCATCCTTTCATCACTCTGGTCTCTTTTGAGAACTAACTAAATAGTTAATTTTTGTGGTAGATTCCATGGCTAATACCTGTGAGTTCAAATATTAAGTTTTTAGCCAAGAGTTGTTTACTAATTGTTGTTAAATTCGAGCCGAGCATTAACGATTAGCAAATTATCCGAAATTTGGTTCGGCATTAATTCCGAGAAAATCTCTACTATTTATTCCGAGCGGTGTGCTTCTAGTTGCGCTGGTGATGCGTTGGAATTACTCTGGCTGTCGTACTTGTAGATGTGAGCGTCACTCTCGAAAATATAATTGATGGAAGTAGCTGCATAGTAGCTCAGCGCTAGCAGCGACAATAGATTAAGAACTCTATAAATTGGTTTCTCAGATACTTGGTTCATTTTGACTCCTACTTTTTATGCAAATAACTAATTTGGATACCGTGACGGCACTTTTTTTTAGAAGTTCCCAAACATCTCGCACCTCTAAAAATTTAGCTGGCTCCCGTTATACACTCCTGATGCCCGATCGCGAAAAATAAGTCGTACTTGAGATTTGAAACTGTTTTTGTTGCCCATTTCATATTGCAGTCTCTGCCTTGAATTGTGTATCTAACTGCGGTAAGAGTTAGGCTATTTGGACGCAAACGAACTCTACAATTTTCCGTTTAGAGCTGCTACGATTTAAAAAAAGGGAGCTGGAAAAGGTTAAAGGGCAAAGATCCTAGCTATTTTTCAACGCCTGGCCAGGATTTTCCCACATTCGATTAATGGTACGTAGCCGCCGGTAGTATAAAAATTCTTAAGCTGGTCAGCGGCAGGCGAAAATATGTCTGAAGTTATATTTTTGCAAGCAACAGGCCATGTTAAATTACATATCAATTTTGAGCTTGGTTGAGGTGGCAGATAATTTTTGGGGAAAAATGTTGTGGTCGCTGTCCGATAATTTGAGTCTGACAATTTTGCCTGAACAATTTTGACTGAGCCGCACCATTAAATCACGATGTGACAAAAAAATTAGGCCTCAGTCGATTGGAGACTTCGGTGTGATACGTTCAGCGAGCGCTGAGTCTATCTGGCTCAGTTGAACAATTGGAAATTGGAGATTTATTCCACAGATGAATCTGAGAGCTTGAACAACAGCCTCAAGTTTTGGGCTGCTGCAGACTCCTGTCGGAAACTTGTATACGTTTTTGGGCGGGGTCAAAAAGCAGAAGGCAGAATTTGATAGCGGTAAAAAAATACTGTTTTAGAATTCAGAATTTTTCTGGGATTCTACCTTCTAGCTGAATTTATCTTTTTCATCAAAAAAATATAAATTACTCGTTGCCTGGAGCGATGCACGCCGAATAATTTAGGACGAGATAAGCGACTGTTTTGAAGCCTGCTCCTTCCCTAATTTATTATAATTCTTGATCGCATTGGGCTGTTTTTACAACAGACTTTTTGCTGGTAATTTGCAAAAGGGATAGGGGCAGAACAACAGGCCAAAACAAAGGCCCCATTATTAAGGCTATCCAAGATATCACGTCTTTTTTAGATGTCGCTGTATCATTCCAAAAACTTTTGAACCAAACAAGAAAAACGATTAAGGCAATCGAAAAGTAGCTAATCATTATCATTTTTTTACCTGCCTGCCTATAGATGGGATAGAAGTATTTATAATTATTGTATCTCAGGCCGTGGCTCGCCGATCGCAACTTTGTGCCCTGAGCTGCAAGCTGCAAGTGTCTAAAACCCAAAGTTTCACATATCTCCGAGTCCAGATCCTGCGATGTTGAGCGGACTTACTCCCGCTGCGTGGCGGCTTTGGGAACTCAAAGCCTTGCGTTCAGGGCTTTTTGAGGTTTTGTCAAACCTTGAGGCTACCACCCCAATCATAGCTTATGCGATCGAGGTATTTGGTTTTCTGTGATTTAAATCACGTATACTGGCAGAATTCGGTCACAAATCGAGCAAAGAAGGATCACACAGCTTAGCCGACTGCAATCACCCTACTCTTTTCTCAAATGCTCGATATTGCAATAGTCGAGTTCAACGAGATTTCATGCAAGCTCTGACTTTAAAATCCGATCGCGCGATCGCTGAACTGTTCTATCAAGTCACTCATTCAGGCAATCTGACTCGCATTGACAGCCACGGACTGCGCGAACTCTGCCAAAGCGCTCTCAGCGAAGACGCCAGAGATGCAGTCAACCGCCTGCTGCACGCCATCCGCCGCGGATGGGTCAGGATTTCCGATTAGTCCCCTCACACACCAAGTTGAGATGAGTATTTTTACTTTCTCTCCTGTCAAGCTTTGGCAACAATAAAATTTTCGTGAATAGGTCGCTCCATTAACCCTCTCCAAAAAAAATTGTACTGCGATCGAAAAGCTTGACCCGGTTTCTTGAAGAAGCCGGGATTTTTGATTTGAAGCAGCCAGTAGATTTTAGATTTTAGATTTTAGATTTTAGATTTTAGATTGACTTCACAGATGAATCTAGAGCTTGAACTTGAGCTTAAATTTTAGGGCGGATGCCCGCTCCTGTCGGAAACTTGTATCGGTTTTTGGGCGGGTTATTAAGTATATTCACGGAACAAAGACCACACCAAGAAACTAGGTAAATGTAGGTAAAAGCGGGTTTCTAAACAGGCTAAACGTTTTACTCTGAATTAAGCCTAGCGCTTTCGCTAGCAGTCATTAGTAATCTCTTAATAGATAAATATTAGTTTATTTGTCACCGTTTCTTAACCAAAAGTAGAGATGTGGGAGTTGCCAGAAGCTAGGAATCGGGACGGGGTTTGTATTTCAAGTAGCAGAGCTATAGAGGAAATATCCGATCCCCATGTCCCGCTGACACAAATCACTAATCAACAGCTAATCGATCACATTTACTCCCGTAGTTGAATCACATAAATTTTGGAAAAATTAGTTAATACTGTCAAAAGTGAGTTCAAAATAAAACACATGATGAGAACCCAAACGCTGTTACCTCAATTTACTATTGCCGAGCTAGTCTTTCAGGTATATCACTCCGGTCTGCTGACTCCCACTCACCGACAACAGCTCAAGACAGCGCTGTTAAATGACTGTCTTACCGAAGAAGATCAAACAGCCATCAACCGCTTGCTCCACGCCGTTCGTCGGGGCTGGCTGAAAGTTGTAGATTAAATTATCGTCAATTTTTTTTGCCACTCTCTTGAAATGAACTGTCATTGAATTTTGGATTTTACACTTCCGCAAGCGCTCAGTCGAACCGTAGAGTCCCGCTCACTCGAACAATTTGAGATTTTAGACTTACTCCACTGATGAATCTGGGAGCTTGAACAAGACTCTAAAATTTTTGCCTCTCCACAACACGAGTCCGGGGCTTATCTCTATTTTTGCGCGCCTGAGATTAACGCAGAATTAAATCCCCTTAAAAAAATCAGGCATTAGCCTAAATGTAGGGTGCACCACAAGCACCCTGCGGTTTTAACTTCTATTTTTTCAGCTTATTTAGTCAGAGATTGTGCCGTCAGGCATCATGGCATCTCTCAGATTCGCTTCATCCAAATTTGTCCCGCGCAAAGAAGCTTGATGCAAGTTTGCTCCCCGGAGATTTGCTCCCTTAAGGGAAACTCCGCTCAAATCTGCTTGATGGAGATTTGCACAGCTCAAGTTAACTCCGCTCAAATCGGCTCCCTTCAAATCCGCTTTTTCCAGATTTGCTTCCGTCAAATTTGCCCAGCTCAGATTTGCTTGAGTTAAGTTAGCACGGCTCAGGTCAGCTTGTGTTAAGTTCGCGTCGGTTAAATTTGCTTTACTGAGGTTGATTCCACAAAGTTTCACTTCTGTCAAGTTTGCACCTTGCAAGTTAGCGTTAACTGCATAAACTTGAATCAAAATTGCCCCCTGAAGGTTGGCATCTCTCATGTCTGCACCCCTGAGACTCGCCCCCGTTAAATCTGCGCCGCTGAACACGACACTCCGCAAGATGGCTCCGCTCAAGTTCGCTCCCACCGCGTCGCATTCGCCAAAATTAGCGGACATGAGGTTGGCTTGCGAGAGGTTGGCTTGGCTAATATCTGCTTGATACAGATTAGCTCTGTAGAGGGTGAGACCGATCGAATTTGCACCTTTTAAATTAGCGTGACTCAGGTCAATATCACGCAAATTTGTCCTTGACATCTTGACCCCGGCTAGGTCTACTTTGTGAAAAACCCGTTCTCCGGCTGCATACCGTCTGAGAAGTTCATCTGCATCCATGTCATTTTCCCCAAAATAATTAATAATACCTTTGATATTTCAATAATATTAGGAATGAGTGACCTTTACGTTTCTTGGTCTGAGTACCATCGGAAAATTGAGGATTTGGCTGTAAAAATTGAGGAATCTCAGTGGAAATTCGATCGAATTGTCTGTCTGGCGAGGGGAGGGCTGCGCGTTGGGGATACTCTGTCGCGGATTTTCGGCAAACCTCTGGCGATTTTAGCGGCCTCGTCCTATGGTGGGGCTGACGGAAATGTCCGGGGTGCGATCGAGTTTGCCCGCGATTTGACAATGGTGGGCGATAATTTGGGCAGCCGCATTCTCCTGGTTGACGATTTGGTGGATTCGGGAATTAGTTTGGATCAAGGTATCGCTTGGCTCAAGAGTCGCTACGGCGAGGATATTCAGGAAATTCGGACTGCTGTGCTTTGGTACAAGGCTTGTTCTGTGGCGAAGCCGGATTATTATGTAGATTATTTGGCTGACAATCCTTGGATTCACCAACCTTTTGAAATGTACGAAAAGATGAGTGCGGCTGATTTGGCGGCGCAAGTTGGGAGTTAGTGTATAAAAGGCTAAAATCAGGTCAATTTTTTATAGGTTTTGGCGATATCTTGCACTTTTTGGCATAGTCCGCCAGGGGTTAAAAACCCCTGTCTCATAGCTAAAGTCCTCTGAAAGAGGACTGGATATTTATCAAGGTTGGGCAGTCGGTTTCAACCGACTTTAGCTATGAGACGGGGAATTAATTCCCCGGCGGGCTTGTGGGTAAGCACCAATCTGCTGATACCATTAGCGAACCGAAAGAATCCGATCGCCCAATTCCATACTATCTGCCAAAACTTCCTGCCGCGCCCACCTATCTGCGGCCAAAATATCGTCTAAACCAGGACTTTCACAGTTATCGGTTTGATGTTTGTCGCACGCCTTTTCAATCAACTTTGGAATATCCAAAAACTGAATCTTCTCCTGCAAAAATAGCGCTACTGCCTGTTCGTTTGCCGCATTGAGTACCGCCGGCATAGAACCGCCCGCACGTCCCGCCGCATAAGCCAACTGCATACAAGGATACTTTTCGTGGTCTGGTTCTCGGAAAGTTAAATCTCCAGCTTTTACCAAATCCAGCCGTTCCCAATCTGTATGAATTCGCTCCGGCCAAGACAAAGCATAAAGCAGCGGCAAACGCATATCCGGCCATCCCAATTGCGCCAAAACTGAGGTATCTTGCAGCTCAATTAACGAGTGAATTATGCTCTGAGGATGGATGACAATATCAATGTCGTCATAATCCATTCCGAACAAGTAATGAGCCTCTATTACTTCTAATCCTTTATTCATCAAAGTAGCAGAATCGATCGTGATTTTCTGCCCCATCGACCAATTCGGATGTTTCAAAGCATCGGCTACTGTTACTCCTGCTAATTTGTCGATCGGCAAATCTCGAAAAGAACCCCCCGAAGCAGTGAGAATAATTCGCCGCAATCCGCCAACCATAACACCTTGGAGACACTGAAAAATTGCTGAATGTTCCGAGTCAGCAGGCAATATTTTAACGCCGTATTTTTCGATTAAAGGGTTGACAACGGGGCCCCCTGCGATTAATGTTTCTTTATTGGCTAAGGCGATATCTTTGCCTGCTTTGATAGCCGCAATTGTTGGCAGCAAACCGGCACAGCCAACTATGCCCGTGACGACGGCTTGAGCGTCACCGTATTGGGCAACTTCGACAACGCCTGACTCGCCAGCAAGTAAAATAGGTTGAGGGTCGAGATCTGCGATCGCCTCCTTCAATTCCTGTAATTGATCTTCGTCGCAAATAGCGACAATTTCCGGTCGAAATTGGCGAATTTGCTGGGCCAGCAACGTTACATTTCGTCCGGCGGTTAACCCGACAATCCGAAATTGATCGGGGTATTGAGCTACAATATCCAGAGTCTGAGTGCCGATGGAGCCTGTGGAACCGAGAAGAGTTATTGCTTTCACAATTTTTTAATGTTTTGTGGATTATTCTAATATTACGATTGCGGGGATAAAAATTAGTGGTTAACTATTGCGTGGAAAGCACATTCGATGGAATCATATTTTGAGTGACCACCTAGTGCCAAATTTCATGCAGAATAGGGAAAATTTTGCTGATGACCGTGAGGACATCAGTGTCTCGATCGCCGAAAATATAGAGGAAGGTCGATCGCAGCTACCGTCGAGTTTGGTTTGGGCGATCGCTACTGCTGCGGCAATTTTCTTTGTGTGTAGCAGTTTACGGCACGCTTTATTCCAATCCACTGCTTTCGATTTGGGAATTTTTGACCAAGCAATTTACTTAATCAGCAAAAACCAAACGCCTCTTTCTTCTTTAATGGGGATTCATATTTTGGGCGATCACGCAGCGGTAATCTATTATCCGCTAGCTTGGCTGTACAAAATTTCCCCGGATGTGCATTGGCTGCTGTTGGTACAAGCAGTTGCATTATCCCTGGGCGCTTGGCCTAGCTGGAGTTTAGCGCGTTTGGCAGGTTTAAATCAAGAACAATCCCGTGCGATCGCATTAATTTATTTGCTCTATCCGGTGGTATTTAACATCAATTTATTTGATTTTCATCCGGAAGTAATCGCTTTACCCGCACTTTTGGCAGCAATTTTGGCGGCGCGTTTAAATAAAATTGTGTGGTTTTGTACCGCTATTGTGTTAGTTCTCAGTTGCAAGGCGGTTTTGTCCCTAACCGTTGTTGCTATGGGTTTCTGGCTGTTTTTTTGCGAAAAAAAGCAACGGTGTGGGGCGATCGCACTTTTGCTAGGTGCAGCTTGGTTTTTGATAGCTTCCCAGAAAATCATCCCCTTCTTTAGCGGCAGCGAAGTCGCTGGAGTCGGGCGCTACAGCTATTTAGGCAAATCCGTACTAGAAATTATCATCAATCTCATATTAAAACCCCAGTTAGTATTAGGAAAAATTCTTTCATTCGATACATTCAAATATTTATTTCTCCTCACCTTACCTGTGATTTGGCTGCTATTGCCATTCTCTGGCAAACTACGCCTACAATATTTAACAGCGCTAATTCCTGCCCTCCCTACCCTGCTGATCAATATCCTCTCTGACTTGTCATTTCAACGCAGCTTAGCCTATCAGTATTCAGTGCCTGTAATTCCATTTTTATTTTTAGCAGTTATCGCGAAGGAAGAAACAAGGAGAAGGGAAGAAATAAAAGGCAACAAGGAAGAGGATAAAGTAAATAAGCAACATTTTTTAACATGGGTCAATTTGCCACAATTTAAAAACTTCCGAATTTCTCAACTTTGGCAGGGAATTCAATTGCCGAGAATCATGATAATTTGGTCATTACTAATTTTCCTATGTGTGGGCGAATATAAAGATTTTTATCTGTACCTAAATAGAGTAGATACCTGGCAAGCTACACGCGAAGCAGTCGCACAAGTTCAACCCCAAAGCAGTATTTTAACAGATAATAGACTTGCCCCTCACTTTACCCACCGCCCCATAGTAAAATTGCTGTCACAAATTTCTCCCCAAACAAATTTAGCTGAATTTCAATACATATTATTAAACCTGCGCCATCCCTGGCCCGATACTGAAAAACTTGGTGCTACGTTAGCAAATAAACTTAAAACTTCTCCCGATTTTAAATTGACTTATCAAAAAAACGAAGTCCTGCTATTTAAACGAAGGGCTGATTAAACCAATAAAATGCTAACTTTAAAACCCCTAAAATCTCATCCAGTATTTTTAATGATTGTCGTGACAACGATAGTCTTATTTGCCACCAGCAGCGCGCGGCACGCTTTGTTTCAGTCAACTGCATTCGACTTAGCAATTTTTGACCAAGCAATTTATTTAATCTCCCAAAACCAAACACCATTTTCCTCTTTAATGGCAATAAATATTTGGGGGGATCACGCTGCTTTTATTTTCTATCCACTAGCTTTACTTTACAAAATATATCCAGATGTTCACTGGCTTTTTTTAGTGCAAGCTGTTTCCCTAGCTTTAGGCGCTTGGCCAAGTTGGAGTTTGGCACGTCAAGCGGGATTAAACGAACGAAAAGCAATTGCAATTTCAGCCGTATATCTGCTTTATCCCGCAGTATTTAATGTCAATCTTTTCGACTTTCACCCAGAAGTAATTGCTTTGCCAGCACTGCTAGCAGCAATCTTAGCCGCGAGGCTGAATAAAACCTTGTGGTTTTGTGCTGCGATTGTATTAGTTTTGAGCTGCAAAGCCGTGCTATCTTTAACTGTGGCTGCGATGGGTTTGTGGTTATTGTGTTTTGACAAAAAACGCAATTGTGGACTCATAGCTTTATTTCTAGGCGCGGGCTGGTTCCTGGTAGTTACTCAGGCAGTTATACCGTATTTTAATCAGGGAAGAGAACACGCGGGAATCGGGCGATATCAATATTTGGGAAACTCGGTTTTGGAAATTGCTATTAATTTAATAGTGAAACCCAATATAGTTTTAGGGCGTTTCTTTTCTTTAGAAACTTTTGAATATTTAGCGTTATTGCTATTACCAGTAATTTGGTGGCTGTCCCCGCGTCATCTGTCATCTTTAATTAGTGCTGTGCCGATGTTGGCGATGAATATTCTTTCGGATATCCCCGCTCAGCGGGATTTAATTCATCAATATTCTGTGCCGATATTGCCGTTTTTGTTGGTGGCCGTAATTTCCAGTTTAGCATATAGCAATCAGCAAAAGGGAAAGACAATATTTGATAGATTGCCACTTCCTAACTATCCATTGCCTAGAGTCATTGTAATTTGGTCGTTGATTGCTTTCTTAGCTTTAGCGAAATACGGCTATTTTTGGACTATTTATTTAAATGGGATCGACACTTTGCCCGCTACCAGAGAAGCAATTTCTCTTGTTGAAACCAAAGGCAGTGTTTTAACAAATGCTCAGATTGCTCCGCACTTAGCGCACCGCCCTGTAGTAAGATTAACTCAGGCTAACGCGCCGCCTGCAAATCTCGCAGAATTTGATTATGTATTGCTGAACCTCAGATATCCTGGCTGGATGAGCGATCGAGCTTTTATGGAAAACCTCATAACTAAACTAAAAAACAACCCTAAATTTCAACTCAAATATCAGCAAGACGACATATATCTATTTACTAAGAGTCATTAGTCATCAGTCATTAGTCAACATTCAACAGTCATTCCCAATGTCCAATGCCCCATGCCCCATGCCCCATGCCCCATGCCCTCTAATCTTCCACTTTCAAAGCCCTTCTTGCCAACTTCACGTAAGTTTTCACAGTTTCATAAGGCATTTCCAAATCAGCAGCAATATCCAACAAAGATTCCCCCAATTCCCGGGGCGCCAAAATCGTCACCCAAGTTTCAGCAATCTCAGCAGCGCGACTTCCGCCTGTACGCTTTCTGTGCGCCATAAACTTCTGTGTCAATTCATCTATTCGCGCCGCCAATACACTTTGTATCGATACTTCAGGTAGCGCTTCTGTCAACCATTGCGATCGCGTTTGTCCCAATCCAAAAGTTGTTTTGTGGCCCGTGCCGCAATAAGGCGCTAACCGCCCCAAAGCATAAAATAATTGTACAAAATCAGGACGATTGTGAGCCGATCGCACTAGCCCAAATTCCACAGCCCCAGTGAACCCGGTTACCATGCCTTTTTTGCCCGCCGCTACCTTTTGCGACTCCAATTTGTGGCGGCTAATAATTGCATTTTCATCAATCCAATTCAAAAATTCTGCTTGGTCAAAATTTACCACCGAAAAGTTATTCCAGCGGCGCAAATAGCTGTGAAAAACATTTTCGGTAACTGGCAAAGGGAAGTGATGACCTTTGCTACGAAAGCTTGTAGGAGTAACAAAACTAAGTTTGATGGTTGGCGAAAATGGGGGTTCTGCTGTTAATAATTGCTGGTAAGTTGTGGGCACAAAAGCAATATCCCAAGAGCGAATTAGCACGGGAGAATTTCGCAAATCTATCTCTTCGGGCAAATTTTGCAGCCACTGACTCAGCCACTGCACTACTGGCTTTGAAAGTCCTGTTACGTACCAGCGATAAATTCGATCGCCCAAAAGCTGAAATTCTTTGCCACCAGGGAGCAAATCACCTTCCAATCCCGAAATAGTAAAGGCTTTTTCTGACTGTTCATCGTGCAAAAGTTGCGATAAATCCGGGTCAGTTTGCTGTACTTGACCTAAAAACCAAGCGTGCAAACCTATAGCATACTGCGCGTACAGATAGCTAGCAGCGCGGGGAGCCAATTCAAACACTAATCCGACTAACTCGGTGCCCGCCCGCCAAATCAGCCCAGACGGAGAAGATTTTAGATCGCGGATGCCGGTTCAGTTCGGCGAAGTAGCCATCAGATGTCACTAACAGGGACAGGGCTGTGCTATTTTATCCGATTTTTATCCCCTTTGGGGGATGATTGTTGAGGGCGATGGACCGCCCCAATCTTTTGGGTACTCCAAAAACCAGGTCTGCCGCCAGTTTCGCGCACCGTCCGGGATAGACAAAAACCACTAAAAAACCAACAACCTAAAACTCAATCTTTGTCAAGGTTTTCCTCCTTGTAAGTAAACAGAAATATACAAGTGTTTAAAATCCTATTCTGCGCTACAATTGTCAAAAGCTCGTAGCATCCTCAACTCCGATCCTAAACTATGAACACAACAGAAAAATCTAAACTCTCCAACGAAAAAACTTTGGAGGCGATGAAGAATTTCTCCGAAACCTACGCCAAGCGCACCGGAACTTACTTTTGTTCTGAACCTTCTGTCACTGCTGTGGTCATAGAAGGACTAGCAAAACACAAGGATGAACTAGGCGCTCCCTTATGCCCTTGTCGCCATTACGAAGATAAAGAAGCCGAAGTAAAAGCCGCCTACTGGAACTGTCCGTGCATTCCCATGCGCGAGCGCAAAGAGTGTCACTGTATGTTATTTCTGACGCCAGATAACGATTTCGCGGGAACTACTCAGGAAATAGGAATGGATCAAATTCAAGCTGTCAGAGACACTATGTAATTGGTTAAGTAGGCGGTCGTTAAATGGCAGTAGTTTTGAAAACAGGTCGTGATTTTTCCTATTTTTAAGACTTAGCTATTAAAAAACAATCGATCGCCGCCTACTCAAACACACATCCGCCATAGAAAATCCCCAATCCCCAATCGAATGACAGAGGAAATCCCGCTCGAATTTGGCCAAGGTATCGAACAGTTTAACAGCCAAGAATTTTACGCTTGTCACGATACTTTAGAGGCTTTGTGGATGGAAGCAGGCGAGCCACAAAAAAAGTTTTATCAGGGAATATTGCAAATTGCGGTCGCGCTTTATCACTTAGGAAATCAAAACTGGCGCGGTGCAGTAATCTTGCTGGGAGAAGGAATAAATCGGCTCAGTTATTATCAGCCGAGTTATGCCGGAATTGCCGTTGAAGAGTTGCTCGGAAAAAGTGCTAAACTTTTGAGCGCTTTGCAACAAGCTGGCCCGGAAGAAGTAGCTAAATTTGTACCGTTGTTCGCAGGTAGAGAAGTGGCAGGCTTACAATTGCCGCGAATTATAAAAGTACCAAAAAGTTAAATAAAGGTTAAATAAATGTTGGTATTAGGGTGTGCAGCAGACTTGGCCTTTACACAGAGGAGGGCTGCCTTTCTTGCCCGCTGTACAAGCAGATTGATTGGCTGTGGAACAAGCATCTTGCCAGTTCCCGGTTAAGACAGTTGCAGCCACTCAGCAAAATAGCGAATTAAATTCGCTGTTGTCTTGCTAGGATAATTGGTTGAGACTCTCGGGTCAATCGATCGACAAGCGCGAAAATCTTTCTGGCCGTTAAGATAAAATACCTAACTGGAGATCGTGCCCTTCAGCAATTTCACAAATTTTGAGGCTCCAAGCTTATGATGCCCTCCGCTAAACTACTCAATTCCCGAATATTCAAAGGATTATCGCTGCTTTTGCCCCTCACTCTGGCAGGCGCGATCGCCTCTCCCACCTACCCGCAAGCCGGGCCGCCCCGCACTCTCAGCGTGCGATCGGACATTCAAGAAGCCGACTCCAAAACAGGCATCGTGACAGCCCGCGGCAACGTCCAAATCAACTATCCAGCCCGCCAAATACAAGCAACCGCAGCTCAAGCTCAATACTTCAGCCGCGAGCGCCGCATCATTCTCAGCGGAGATGTTTACGTATTGCAGCAGGGCAACAGCCTGCGCGGCGAAACCATAACATACCTCATCGACGAAGGGCGGTTTATTGCCCTGCCAGACAACCCAGGACAGGTAGAATCTGTCTATCTGGTTGCCCCGGAACAAGATGCGGCAGCCCAAAATGCAGTTGGCTCCCAACGTCCAACTACAGCCCCCCGGTAACAGTGGCTCGCAGCAGCGAAATTTCGCCTCAGCCAAAACATACTACTTGGGATAGATGCGAAATTTCGTCTTTATAAGACTAACAAAATTGAAAAGGTAAAATTAAAATTAGAGACTCGATCGCACAAACCCGCAGTCTGAAATTTAGCTTGTAGAGGTTGCCTCGGCGAAAATGAAAATTGTACTCGAAAATATTCACAAATCTTACGGAAAACGCAATGTAGTCAGTCGCGTCAATCTTTCGGTAAGCCAAGGAGAAATCGTAGGACTGCTCGGCCCCAACGGTGCCGGCAAAACCACAACATTTTACATAGCAACCGGATTAGAAAAACCAAATCAAGGAACTGTTTGGCTAAACGATTTAGACATCACTAAATTGGCGATGCACCAGCGAGCGCATTTGGGAATTGGCTATCTCGCTCAAGAAGCAAGCATTTTCCGGAACATGAGCGTGCGCGACAACATTTTGTTAGTCCTAGAACAAACTCAAGTGCCGCGCTGGGAATGGCGCGATCGAGTCGATTTCCTATTGCAAGAATTTCGCTTAGAAAAAATAGCATCTAGTTTGGGAATTCAAATATCGGGGGGAGAAAGGCGACGGACTGAACTAGCCAGAGCATTAGCCGCAGGGCGAGACGGGCCCATGTTCCTATTTTTAGACGAACCGTTTGCAGGCGTCGATCCAATCGCCGTAGACGAAATTCAAACCATTATTGCTAAACTGCGCGATCGTAAAATCGGCATCCTCATCACAGATCACAACGTCCGAGAAACCCTCGAAATTACCGATCGAGCCTACATCATGCGAGACGGTCAAATTTTAGCCTCCGGGGCGGAAGAAGAACTCTACAGCAACCCTTTAGTGCGACAGTATTACTTAGGTGACAACTTCGTGCGATAGTCTTTTGAAGGCATTCCCCATGGCCATAATTTTAGATTTGAGATGTTAGATTGAGGAGCAAACTGCAAAAAGCCCAAACTATGAAAATAGCAATATCCAATTCTTTGAATCCCATCAACTGGCTGCCGAGAATTTCAGTAATGGACTGGTACATTACCAAAGAACTAATCGGGCCATTTCTCTTTGGCGTCGGACTCTTTACATCCGTCGCCGTCACAGTTGGAGCTTTATTTGAATTAGTCCGCAGAGTAGCAGAATCCGGCCTCCCCTACAGCGCAGCCATAGAAATTTTTCTCCTGCAAATTCCCTACTTTGTAGTATTGGCTTTCCCGATGTCGATGCTGCTAGCAACCTTAATGGCCTACAGCCGAATGTCCAGCGACAGCGAACTCATCGCCCTCCGCAGTTGCGGAGTCAGCGTATACCGATTGATACTGCCTGCTGTGATAATGAGTTTGGTTGTTGCAGGCTTCACCTTTGCTTTGCAAGAGTTAGTTGTACCCGCCGCCAGCTACAGAGCTACTGTGACTTTAGACAGAGCCCTGAAGCGAGAAAAACCGACATTTCAAGATAGAAATATTATCTACACAGAATTTCGCAAACCCGAAAAAGGCGGCGACGAAATCCTGGCCCGCTTTTTTTATGCAGAACAATTTGACGGCCAGCAAATGAAAGGTTTAACAATTATCGATCGCTCTACCCCAGGCCTCAATCAAATCGTTTCTTCAGAATCAGCTACTTGGAATCCCTCAGAAAATACCTGGGATTTTTTCAACGGAACCGCTTATATAGTAGCTCCTGATGGCTCTTACCGGAATATAGTTAGGTTTCAACACCAGCAATTGCAGCTCCCCCGCACGCCCTTAGATTTAGCGGCTAGAGTGCGGGATTTCAAGGAAATGAACATTGCCCAAGCTTTAGAGCGTTTGGATATCATTAAAAACAGTGGCGACGAACCGCAAATTCGCAAATTAAAGGTGCGAATTCAAGAAAAATATGCTTTTCCTTTCGTGTGCATGGTCTTTGGTTTAGTGGGAGCAGCTTTGGGAACTCAACCGCGCCGCTCCGGTCGAGGAACGAGTTTTGGTATTAGCGTAGTTGTGATTTTCACTTACTACGTATTTTCTTTCATGACCAGTTCTATGGGCGTGAAAGCTGTTTTGACTCCGATTCTGTCGGCTTGGCTGCCGATTATGTTTGGCTTGGGAATCGGGGGATTGTTGTTGGTGCGGGCTGCCGCTAGGTAAGTTTTACCGCTAACATTGAGAATGGGTAATTCGGAACTTGTACTGCCCTTCCACTGCCTTCGGCTCCCTTCCCTTCGACTACGCTGAGGAGAACCGAAGTCGAAGGTCATGAACCGCGTAGCCTAAGTCTTGGGAATTGATAATATCGTTTTCATGACCGAATTGCCTTCATTTTAAGGATTAGAAAAAGTATTGATTTCGCCACCGCCAATGTAGCGTCCTGGAGCCAGGGAGCGGGGTGTAGCAAAAGTTTGAGGTTGAATGGGCTGCACGCCCTGATTTGTATTTTGGGGAACAACTCCAAAGTTAGGTGGATCAGGCAAATTAAGCTGACTCGGTGGAGGTGTTTGAAATTGAGAATTGGCTGAATTGGGAGAGAATTGAGGGCTAATTATCTTGCTTCCCCCAATCCCACTTGGAAAGGGAGATGGAGCGACATTTGGCAGTAGAGGTGTTGGCGAGGGTAGGGCTACTGGAAATGCCACAGGTTGAACTTCAGGTGCAAATCCTGAACCCGATAAATTAGTTTGGTAGGGGTTTTTTGGCAAAGCCACCGTTGGAGCCCCTGCATTAATTTCGGGGAGGGTCGGTAATCGGGAAGTTAACCCCGCCAATGGTTCAGGGACTGTAGCTGTCGGTTGTAAGAATTCTTGAGATTCCTTGCTCACAGTATTTGTCGGAGCCACAAGTGGGGAAAGTGCTGTGGGAACATTCACAGGATTTGCTCTACTTTGAGCTGTAGCGGTCGTTGGGAGCAAATTTGTCGCATTTACTGCAGCCGGATCGGAAGCCGGTCGATCGAGCAATGTAGCCGAGTCTGCTGTTTTCTCAACCGAAGCCGCCGTTGCCGAAGTGTTAGCAACGACGTATTTTTTCATAGCTGCTTGCAGCGGACTCAAAGGCAGAGAATTTTCCTTTTGTTTACCTGAATTAGCATTACTCGCCGCCTGCGATAAAGTTGCTGTCGCTGTACCCTCAGACTCAGGCTCGATCGTTTTTATCCCGGAAGTCAGTCTCCCACTGCTAGATAAACTCAATGCTGATGTTGCGTTGGAACTTGGCAAGCTGGAATTTTGGGGGTTATTGTTTCCGGTCTCGACAGCAGGATTTGCTAAATTTGGCAAGGAGAAAAATCCGCTGCTTCCTACTCGCTTGGGGGCGGAATATGGCTGAGGAGTTTCTAAGCCCCGATCTCGAAGTTCCTCGAATAAACCTTGGCTTTTTACTACTGATGAATTTAACAAGTTCAGTTCAGAAGCAGTAGAGCCATTAAACTGATTGACTAGCACTGGTGAGCTGTCGATTTCAGCCGCAATCGCGGTATCTTCAGCAGATAGTCCCGATAGCGAAGCTGGATTGTTTGTGGCTACTTCTTCTTCGCCATCTATGCTCAACCTTTCTGGGTTTACAGAGACCTCCCAGATAAATAACCCCCCCGCACACAGCACGGCTAAGGGAGCCCAAACCGCCGGTTGGGTCCAGTGGCGCAACCGCGCTATTAGATAGCGGACAGATGTAGGAAATCGCTTAAAAATTGACATAGTTTTGCTTTCATCCGAGCGTGCGGATTTAAAACTATTTTTCCTAGTCTACCACATCAATCTTGATTATTTTTGCTATGCCGGGGTAAGCGCGATCGGGAGCATCTCGGTTTTACTTTTACTGTCGGTGTGCGATCGTCCGGCTCGCTATATTTATAGACTTTGCTGTGCGGGACGGATCGCACTCCCAAAAAACGCTTTTTACTTTCTGCAGAAATGCTCCGACTAAGATCAAAATTTTGATTGAAAGTTGCGAAAGCTCAATGCAATCGGTGAAAATATCCATAAAGCACTGGTATAAATATGTCTTGCTTGCCTTAAATCAAGGGGCATAAGATGATAAAATATTATGGGATGCGGTGTCCTGTCTGCCGAGTCTGTCAGCAGATCGACCTCAAACCAAAATGTCAAGGTAAAATTGGCAATTGCTGAGAACAACACCCAAGGAAAGTTGAGAGGAAATTAATGAAAAAAGTAGTTGAAGTATTAGCAAATCGGGAACAACTAATAGATCGATCGCTGGAAATTGTGCTGTCGACAATCTCACAAGCCATAGCAGAACGCGGACTTTGTACGATCGCCTTAGCGGGCGGAAGCACACCAGAACCGCTCTACAGAGCGATCGCAGCCCAAAACCTGCCTTGGGACAAAATTCACGTTTTCTGGGGCGACGAACGCTACGTTCCCCCAGAACACCCAGACAGCAATCAAAAAATGGCGCGCCTCGCGTGGCTCGATCGAGTAAATATCCCCGCCAGCAACATCCACCCCATGCCCACAGGCGCCGGCGACCCCGCAGCCGACGCTGCGGCGCACCAAACCGAATTGCAGCAGTTCTTCAAAGTATCCGAGGGCGAGTTTCCTGCCTTCGACATCATTCTATTGGGCATAGGAGACGACGCCCACACAGCATCTCTATTTCCCGGCACAGCAGCCTTGGAAGTCCGCGACGCCCTAGTAACTGTGGGCAACAAAGACGGTCAACCCCGTATTACCTTTACAGTCCCCTTAATCAACCGGGCCCGGTGCGTCATCTTCATGGTCGCAGGAGCCAGCAAACAACCCGCCCTAGCTCAAATTTTTGCCCCAGCAGCCGACGAAATGACTTATCCAGCCAGACTCGTTCAACCAGAAGGCGAGCTTTGGTGGCTGCTCGATGCGGCTGCTGGCTCCTCCGTAAAATAGCCGACAGAGCCGCAAGCGTGCCAACACAGTCAGCATTATCACTAACTCAATCTTGCCCATCACAGCTAACGTCACGGCGTCAGCTCAGTTGCTAGTATTAGCGAAGCAATATAAGAATTGTGGCGGTTAAAGTTAAAATTTGACCATATACACGAGTATTTTTATGAGGCTGATTTGAAAATCTGGCCGATAGCAAGGAGAAATCGATGATTGTCTGTCCCAATTGCAATCACCAGAACCCCGACGGGGCCAGCCAGTGTGAGGCTTGCTACACGCCTTTACCTGTTACCGCAAGTTGCTCGAACTGCGGTGCAGCAGTTCAGACAGATGCAGCATTTTGCGGTCAGTGTGGCTTTAACTTGCGTCCGGGTTCCATAGTTCCAGAAGTTGAGGGGACAGTACCGTCCCCCTCGCCTGTAGGCCCCACAGTGGTATCGTCACCGGCGCCTGATTTAGTCCCACCCGATCCCCTGATGGCAATGGAACCTCTAGTTACCCTTAATAAGGGGCTTAACTTGGAAAAAACTCCCGCCAGCATTCCGACGATTCCCGATCCCCCGCCATCGCCCTCGGTTCCTGTTACAACTGAATCGGTGGCAACACCAGTAAATATCTCTCCTCCGGTTCCGGGTCCACAGCCGGCAGGTGTAGCTAAAACTCAACTGCAACAGCAGTCGGCGCGGCTGCTACACGTTCAGACAAATACGCCGATGGAATTGCCTCACAGTCTGTCTGTGGTTCACATAGGCAAGCCAAATGACTTAGTGCCGCCGGATATAGATGTTTCGGGATTTGCTAATTCTGAGATAGTTTCTCGGGTACACGCAAATCTCCGGGTGGAGGGAGATGCTTGCTACCTAGAAGATGTAGGCAGTTCCAACGGCACTTACGTCAACAATACTCCGTTACCCAAGGGAAACCGCCATCGGTTACGACCGGGAGACCGCATCTCTCTGGGCAAAGGAGACCTGGTTACGTTTTTATTTCAAATCTCTTAGAGCGAGTTTGGATTGGGCGATCGAAAGTCTAAAATCTAAAATCGCATCTTGAGGCGCTCTACCAAAACTCAATGCTGCCAATGTGATTAAGCTGACCTTGCTACATCCACTCCAGTCTATACCCGTCCGCAGTTGGATCTTTGAAGACGAGCAGGTCGTCCGGATCGGGCGCTCGACCGAAAACCACGTCGTTCTTTTTAGCGCTGTGGTTTCTCGTCGCCACATCGAATTGCGGCGCAGCGGCATAACTTGGGAACTGATCAATTTAGGTACCAACGGCACTTACCTCGATGGTAAGCCAATTGCTAAGGTTCCCATTGTGGACGGTCTGATCGTTCACTTGGCTCGCTCAGGTCCGAAAATTCAAATCAACGTAGGCCCGAATCAGTCCTCAGTCCAGTTAGGACAAATTAGCGTCAAGCCCAGGGAGGCTAAGGAAATTAACGCTCCCTCGGGCGGCGTGCACATTAGCACGATTCCTGTTCCCGACCAAAAAGAAGTTGGCACTTCCAGGGAAGAGGAGGAGTTAACCGAGGCAGATAATAATCGCCATTATTCGGAAGAAGAATATTAAATCGGCTTCTTTGGACGATCGACATTTTTCAAAGGCGGCACTCAGGAGTTTATTTATGAGTACATCACCACAGATTGTTAGGCGCAGCGAACTGCTCAACCGACGCACGATCGACCGCAGAACGGCGGAAGAGGTCGGCAGGGTAGATCGAGTTTGGCTCGATGCTCACTCCCAGCGGGCGATCGGCTTTACTTGCAAGTCGGGACTTTTGGGCAGCAAAAAAACTTGGTTCGCTTGGGCGCAAGTTGATACGGTGGGGGAAAATGTTTTTGTCACCATTAACCCGGAACTGCCGGAATTGCATCAGCCGGAACAAGCTGTTTGTCCGATCGGCCTTGAGGTGCTCACGGACGCTGGGAATAAGGCAGGTGCAGTGGTTGACTACCTATTTGATGTCCGCACGGGTTCAGTCACCCACTACCTATTTAAATCGAGCGGCTGGCGCGGTGTTTTAGACGACATTTACTTGTTACCTGTGGCAGCTATTTCGACTATCGGCAGCAAGCGAGCGATCGTCTCTGAAGCTGCTGTATCGGAGCCAGTGCAGTACGCGGAGGGACTGCACAAAAAAGTCGGTCTGGTAGCAGAGTTTTTACATGAAGATTTCGACAGAACTCTCAAAAATGTGGCAGGTGTGAAGCGGGGCGCTCAAAGTCTGGCGGAAAAATTCCAAGATAAAGCTCTAGAAGTCAGGGATGTAGCTCAAGAAAAAGTTGCAGAGTTGAAGCGGCAAAGGCAAGAGTCTGTCCCGCCCGATCCCAACCCGGAGCCGCCCGAGTCAGATTTGAGCTGAAGTTGGGCCTTCCCGCTCGCCCTGCGACTAATTGCCTAGCACATTCTGGGGCGGCGCGCGCGAGGAAGGTCGATCTGTATTTTGGCTATCAGAGATTGATGCGTTGTCGCTCAAAATTCCAGTGCTACTCAAAGCATTGTATTTTAAAGATATCGCATCAATAAGGAAAATGTTAGCAACTCAAAAAGACCTAGGCTGTTTGATACAACCAACAAGTATTTTATCTAGAGACCCCAGGATTAATAATTGGTTAACTTCTTTCTTTTCAAACAGCGATTCGTCGGTCGTTGACTGTCGCCCGATCGAGAACTTGAATCAGCGGTGCAACCAGCACGGGTCTGAGTTAAATTCTCTGGTTCATCAGCGGGAAAAGGATTATTTAGCCGATCGAATTGAGCGGCTCACCCATCGGCACAATCGCCTCCTCACAGACCAAATTAATCAAGCGGTTTTAACCACTGTCCATCACTGGGAAGTTCACCCGATTAATAACATCGTGTGTGGTTGTTACCGAGGACAGCAAAAATTTGCGCCTGCGCCAAAAGCTAACCCTCAAAAGTTGGTGGCAATGCCTCAAGCCGGCAAAAGTTCGACTTTTACGGCAGATAGAGGGAATAGTGCCGCACTGACGACGCCTTTAAAAAGCAAATTTTTTGCAGTTTTCTCCCAAAAAATCTCTCTGGAAGTATCCCCGTTTCTGTCTGGCGGTGGAGTGTCAAAACATCAGTGATTACCTTAACTCTTTTACATCCTATCCAGTCTGTCCCAGTTCAAAGTTGGTGTTTTGAATCAGAAGCGGTGGTTCGGATCGGTCGATCGAACGACAATGATGTAATTATTTACAGCGCTGTAGTTTCCCGCCACCACGTACAGCTGTGGAATCACGCCAATGGTTGGGAAATTATTAATTTTGGTGCTAACGGCACTTATGTAGATGATAGACCGATCGCTCAGGTGTCAGTTGTGGACGGGATGACAATTCGCTTGGGCAATTCCGGGCCAAAAATCAGGATTCGGGTGGGCGCAGCGAATCAACCGGGCAAAATAATCAAGCCGCCACAGCGCGAGCTCCGCCAACAGGACGAAGTTTCAAAAGACAGGTCAACAGCTTGGCCTGGGGGCGTGGGAATCATCGAAGACGATGAACTTGCAGGGCTGACTCAAACCGATCTTGAGTGACCGGCAGCTATCTCTTGCAGGCTAGTTCCAACAAAGCTCCGATCCCCAGTTATTCCATTTTAGCGCTCATTTTATAGCAAACATTATTAAGCTTACCTAGAGTTCCTTGCTTGGTAAATTATGGACAAGTTTGGCAAACTATTTGGCGATTTAGTTTAACTCTAGTAGGATTTCACCCTTCTAAAGATAAGATTGGGGGGATATCGAGCGATATTAGCTCACTTTCGCTGGTTGCCCAGCGGCGGTAATCGGACAGCAACTGGTACATCAACCGCTGTTTGACGCTCAGCAGTACGCTCTTGAGCAAAGCATTCCCCGTTGCTTCTAAAATGGGTTTGGGCGTCAGCCAAAACGGCGGGGGTAATTCTACTTGCACTTCCAAATCCGCTTTTCCTTTCAAGTATGCTACCCCGCTGCTTTGGTGTACACAAAGCTTTCCTTTGAGATTGAGAGCAAAGCGATCGTTGATATAACCCACGCCACGAATTTCGCACCCGACGGACTCCAAATTGATTGTGCCATCCGACTCAGCCCACACCCTCATGTCTACTGTGGGTTGAATGCTCAGCATCATAAATTGTAACGGTCGCATTTTCAGGCGGAAACAGTCATCGCTTAGCTGTTCTGTGCGACTTTGATCGACAAGGGCGTTGACCAGTCGCCTCGGTTGGCGCAGATAATGTTGAATGGGGACCCGTTCGTCTGGTACGGCGATCTCAACGGATTGGGAAGAATTAAAGCGGATATACATGAGAAAATATCAAAATATAGGATTCCTAAGCATATCTTAATAAACTATCACCTTTTTTAAGGTGACATACGTAGCGCACTAAGTCGCGCGCCCAGCAATGTCATGGGAGAAATCACTGATAAAAGCTTTCGGGACATCGCTAATTTTTCATCATACTTCCTAGTTGATGAGAGTAAAGCAAACATTTGTAACCTAAAATTGCCTCTAAATGAAAATTTCGCTAGCGAAGCCCTCGAAGAGGATCGCACATCTCGGCCCTGTTGGTACAAATGCAGAAACAGCGGCTCTAGCTTATGTCAATTGGTTGAGCCAAGAAACTAACTTGGAATGCACCCTGTGTCCTTATTCCACCATTTCCCAAGCGCTAGAGGCATCTGCCGTAGGGCAGGTTGACTATTCAGTTGTACCTGTCGAAAATTCGATCGAAGGCAGCGTGACTGTCACCTTAGATACACTGTGGCGACTCGATCAACTCCGCATTCAACACGCCTTAGTTTTGCCAATTTCCCACGCCCTGGTGTCTAATGCCAAAAATTTTAACGAGATTCAAAAAGTTTACTCTCACCCGCAAGCGTTAGCTCAGTGTCAGGTATGGTTGGGGCAGTTTATTCCCTCAGCTCAATTAATTCCGGCGAATTCTACCACGGAAGCATTGCAATATCTGGAAGATACAAATGTTGCAGCGATATCTTCGCCAAGAGCTGCTGAACTTTACCATTTGCCAGTGTTAGCTCAACCCATTAATGATTATCCCGATAATTACACTCGATTTTGGGTACTCAGCAGGAGTGGGGGAGAAATCGCTAACGTAGAATCAGGGGAGCGCTCATCCATTAAATCCATTACACAATCTGCTTCTAAGTTGATCCTCGATGCTTCACCGTCTAATTGCACCCATACCTCACTAGCTTTTAGCGTACCTGCCAATATGCCCGGAGCACTGGTAAAACCTTTGCAAGTATTTGCCAGTCGCGGTATTAATTTAAGTCGGATTGAATCTAGACCGACTAAAAGATCGCTCGGAGAATATATTTTCTTTATGGACGTTGAGGCTAACGCCTGCCAAGGATTTGTTCGATCGGCACTCGAAGAATTAAAAAATCACACAGAAACTTTAAAAATCTTTGGTTGCTACAATGTACTGTCAGTAGTATAATTTTATTTTATGTAGTATACTTTTTAAGTCAAGCTTAGGAGGCTGGTGAGATGAATGCTGATGAACTTCTCAAGCGATACGCAGCCGGAGAAAGAAATTTTCATGAAACAAACTTGAAAGAGGCTTCTTTGCGAGAAGCTTTCCTAATTCATATTAATCTAGCCTGCGCGAATCTCAAAGAAATAAATTTTGCTTTGGCAAACTTAAGGGGGGCAAACTTAATAGCTGCCAAGCTCAAGAATGCTTGCCTGGTGATGACAAAACTCAATGGGGCCAACCTGAGCCGAGCCGATCTAAGTTTCGCACGATTAACAGGAGCGGACATGATTGAGGCAAACTTGGAAAACGCCAACTTGAGCGACACCAAAATGATTGGTGTTAATTTGAGCGGAGCATCTTTGTACGCCGCAAACCTGATGGAAGCGAATCTCTTAGATGCTTGCTTGGACAATACAAACCTCGAAAAAGCAAATCTCAGCGAGGCAAAACTGCGGGGCTCAAGTCTGAGAAGAGCCAACTTGAAAGGCGCTTTTTTGTGTGAAAGTAACCTTGAAGGCGCAGATTTGAGAGAAGCTGATTTGAGCGGTGCTAATTTGAGCGGCGCATTTTTATGCGGTGCTAATCTTGAGGGAGCTAAGCTAGATGAGGCAATTTTAAGTGGGGCTATACATTTTTGCGTCAGACAAGTTTGATATCAGGCAATATATAACCGGAGAATCCGACAACTAAGGACTAAAAAATATACTATTGACTTGGCTGAAAGTGAAGTCTATTTGCTGCTGTACCTTAGCAAAATGAAGCTGCATCTTGAGGATCTCTTTCTTGGAATTAGCTTGAGCAATCTTACTTTCCAAAGCCAGCAAGTTGCGGTTGAGATTTTCTACTCGCACAGTTTGGTAGTCTAAGTCAATTTTTAGTTCTGCAGCCTGATCGAATTGAACCTGCTTGCGAACCACGGCGAGGCGGACTGAATTCTCATCCTGTGTCTGAAGAGCTAGCAAAGCTCGCTGCTGCCACTGGTTGGCTTGAGATTCAGCTTGATTGTACAGCCACTGAATCCGCAGTTGGGCGGAAATCGCACTGCCAACAGCCTGACGCAGTTCTTTGAGAGGTTCCTGAATTTCTAAGATTAATAGTTCCCAAAGATTCATCAGTTCGCTGGTAAATTCTTCGCGTTCTACAGAGGCTACCAGTGCTTCTAACAGCAACAAATTTGGTTGCATCTGCTGCGTAATTGTCTCAAATATTAACTGTGCTTCGGACATTTGCCGATCGTAATTTTTTTCTGAGACGGCACCGGATGAGTGCTTTAATATTTTTTCAGTGCTGTCTACCTTGCTGTCTACCTTAACTTGTGAATCCGAACTTGAAGCTACAAAGGCCTGTAATTTTTCGCGGGCGATCGAATTCAGCCTTTGTCGAAGCAAATCGCAGGCTGCCCGCTGCACTGGCCCTGTTTCGCTTTGACAAATCTTGATGACTATTTTTAAGCCTGCATCGCCGTAATTCAATGTCTCTCTCAAGGCGGCGATTCGATGTTCGCTGACAGAACTAGACAGCCGATGTTTAACTCCTGCTAGTCCGCCGAGCACTACACCGCCCACAGGAGGTGGCAGTTGACCGCCTCTAACTGCATCGTATGGTTTCGGTTGGTCGTGATTGTCTAACACAAGCATTTACTGCTATAAGGAACCTATCCCAACCTGTTTGAAGTTAAGAATTAAACAGATACCTGTTCCAAAAAAGAATGGAACTGTATGCCCGCGATCCAAGCCCTGAGTTCATCAGTCAATCGAAAATCAAAAATCGAAAATCGAATGATTTGTGTGTAATTCTTTCTTCACTTTAGGTCAAACCGATCGTGCTTTTTCCTAGGCAAATTAACTACTTGAGGGTATCTTTAAGTACAGTCCTCGCTGCCAAGTGATTGCGAGTAGAAGTCAAAATTTCGGTTTCGCGTTCCAATCTCGCAGCAGTATCTTGCAATTCTAAAAGAGTTTGCTGTTCTGTCGCTGCGCCGTAAAGGTAGCTGGCTACCCAGTAGGACAATTCTGTAGGCAAACTGGGAATGTCTTCGGGCAGGTCGATCGGCTGATCCATCAATTTGCTGGAGAGGCGAACTACATCTCTCAGCAGTTGTTCGACATCTTTTCCCAAAGGTCTGAGGTCTTGTTGCGGCGGTTCGTCTTCCATCCATTCTACTAGACCGACTAAATACGGTTTTTCTCGAACGGCGTCTAGCACTCGGAACCGCTGCTGTCCGAGAGTCATAATTTTCATGCGATCGTCGGGCAGGCGTTGGCAGTGAATCACTTCGGCGCAACAGCCAACGGCAGAGACTTTGTTTTGGTTGGGGTCCCACATGAGAACACCGAAACGCCGATCGCCCTCCAGAATCGTATTCATCATGATTCGATAGCGAAACTCGAAGATTTGCAGCGGCAGGGGTCTACCTGGAAATAGAACCACTTCCGGCAAAGGAAATAAGGGGAGTTCGCGAACTGCTACAGAGGAAGAGGATGCCATTGTCGGTCAAAAGTGACGGTACTTGCGCTTCTTTTTCTTACTTTAACTGATGAAAGGCAATTCCGGGGCAGGAGCGATCGGGCTTTTTCGGTGGCAACGGAAGCGATGGCGAGCTATATCCGGTGCTGGCAGCTTGACAAAGGCCTTATTTTGTCAAAATGTTAAATATACCTTTTTGCTAAACTAAGTGAGTCCCAAGGCGATGATAGCGACTGCTAAAGGAGCGTTTTTGTAGTGGTCGCGCCTTAATTAAGAATAATTGTTTAAGTTCGTTCCGGCTCAGAAATTATTGCTAATTATTAACTAATAACTAATACCTAATAACTCATGACTAAGAAAATTTCAACAAAAAGAAGGAACAATTTCTTTAATCTTTGTTCCTTCTTTCCGAGTTTTCGATAACTCAATCTACAGCTTGACTTCGATATCTACGCCGGCGGGCAAATCCAGTTTCATCAAAGCGTCAATTGTTTTGGCCGATGGCTGGTGAATGTCGATGATGCGGCGGTGCGTGCGGGTTTCAAAGTGTTCGCGAGAATCTTTGTCTACGTGGGGCGATCGCAACAAGCAGTAAATCCGCCGTTTTGTCGGTAGGGGAATTGGGCCGATCGCTGTGGCTGCTGTCCGATTTGCTGTATCTACAATTTTTTCGCAGGATGCGTCTAGAATTCGGCGATCGAAAGCTTTGAGGCGAATGCGAATTTTTTGCTGTTGAATTGTTGCCATTTTTGTTTCTTGAATTTTCGAGGTTCAGTTTGTTGTTTATTGTCTGTTGTCTGTCGTCTGTCGTCTATTTGCAGTTGTTTTTGGGCTAACTGCTAACAGCAGACTCCTGAGTAATAACTAATCACTAAATAGCAGAAAAGCCTGATAAAATTTGGTGGCTTTTCTGCTATTTAAGCTGTTATGGGATTCCTACTTAAGGATTTTGGAAACAACGCCGGCGCCGACGGTGCGGCCGCCTTCGCGGATAGCGAAGCGCATTCCTTGTTCGATCGCGATCGGGTGAATCAGCTCAACAGTCATTTTGATCCGGTCACCGGGCATCACCATTTCTGCTTCACTACCGTCATCAGCGGTGAATTGTGCGATCGTGCCGGTCACGTCAGTGGTACGGACGTAGAATTGAGGGCGATATCCAGAGAAAAAGGGCGTGTGCCGGCCGCCTTCTTCCTTCTTCAGGATGTACACTTCAGATTCAAACTGAGTGTGAGGCATGATGCTTTTCGGCTTGGCAATCACCATTCCGCGTTCAATATCAGCCTTTAAAATCCCCCGCAGCAGTAGACCAACGTTGTCGCCGGCCAAACCTTCTTCCAGAGACTTGGTGAACATTTCCACACCAGTCACTGTAGTGCTGCGAGTGTCCTTAAGACCCACCAATTCGACTGTTTCGCCGACTTTGATGGTTCCGCGCTCGATCCGGCCTGTGGCGACAGTACCCCGACCAGTAATCGAGAATACGTCTTCAACTGCCATCAAGAAAGGCTTGTCAACTTCGCGTTCTGGGGTGGGGATGTAAGCATCTACTTCTTCCATCAGCTTGTAAATTTTGTCAACCCACTCATTTTCGCCCTTGACAGTCTTGGGATTAGCAAGCATCGCTTCGAGAGCTTTCAATCCCGAACCTGTGACGATGGGGATGTCATCGCCCGGAAAATCGTAAGAGCTCAAAAGTTCGCGAACTTCCAGTTCTACCAATTCCAACAGTTCAGCATCATCCACCATGTCTTCTTTGTTCAAGAACACAACCAAGCTGGGAACGCCAACTTGCTTAGCTAGCAGGATGTGTTCGCGAGTTTGAGGCATGGGACCGTCTGCTGCTGACACTACTAGAATGCCGCCATCCATTTGAGCTGCACCGGTGATCATGTTTTTCACATAGTCAGCGTGTCCGGGGCAATCTACGTGGGCATAGTGCCGACCTGTGGTTTCGTATTCCACGTGAGCAGTATTAATCGTAATACCCCGTGCTTTTTCTTCTGGCGCAGCGTCGATGTCGGCGTAGTTCTTAGCCTTTGCTTGGCCTAGTGCAGAGAGAGTCATCGTAATCGCGGCGGTCAAAGTTGTTTTGCCGTGGTCAACGTGACCGATCGTGCCGATGTTTACGTGGGGTTTATTCCGTTCAAATTTTGCGCGTGCCATTCTTGATCTGTTCCTTGTTTCTTTTAGCGATTTTAGACTTTAGATTTTAGATTCTAGACTTTGGATTTAATCCAAAATCCAAAATCTAAAATCTAAAATCATTAGTTTCCTTTGTTCTTAGCGATAATGGCTTCAGCCACGTTTCGCGGCACTTCTTCGTAATGGCTGAATTCCATTGTGAAGATGCCTCGACCTTGGGTTTTCGAGCGGATGTCGGTGGCGTAACCAAACATTTCTGCTAGTGGAACTTTTACAGAAACTTTGGCTATCCCCTGATCCGTCTCTTGACCTTCGATCTGACCCCGACGCGAGTTGAGGTCTCCGATGACGTTCCCGATGTAATCTTCGGGAACTTCAACCTCTACTTTCATCATAGGCTCTAGCAGCACTGGCGACGCCTTCATGACGGCTTCTTTGATCGCCATTGAACCGGCGATCTTAAATGCCATTTCTGAGGAGTCTACGTCGTGGAAAGACCCGTCTACCATAGTAGCTTTGAGGTCAATCACGGGATATCCTGCTACAATACCTGATTCGCAGGCTTCTTTCATCCCTTGTTCTGCCGGGCCGATGTACTCTTTGGGTACAGTGCCACCAACAATTTTGGAGACAAATTCAAACCCGCTTCCGACTTCGGTGGGTTCTAGTTCGATCACGACGTGACCGTACTGACCTTTACCGCCACTTTGGCGGATAAATTTACCTTCGGCGCGGACGGATTTGCGAATGGTTTCACGGTAGGCTACTTGTGGCTGACCCACGTTGGCTTCTACTTTGAATTCCCGCAGCATCCTGTCTACCAGGATTTCCAGGTGCAGTTCGCCCATGCCGGCGATGACTGTCTGGTTGGTTTCTGGGTCAACGTTGACTCGGAAGGTGGGGTCTTCTTCCGAGAGTGACTGGAGGGCTTTGGAGAGCTTCTCCATGTCTTGTTTGGTTTTGGGTTCGACAGCCACCGAGATGACTGGCTCTGGAATAAACAGAGATTCCAGAATCACTGGCGCTCCTTCTTCGCAGAGGGTGTCGCCGGTGAAGGTGTCTTTCAAACCCAAGGCTGCTCCCAAGTCTCCGGCTCGCAGTTCCTCAACTTCTATCCGATCGTCCGCTTTGAGTACAATTAGGCGAGAAACCCGCTCTTTTTTGTCTTTGGTGGAGTTCAGGACGTAGGTTCCTTTTTTGAGGATACCGGAGTAGACGCGAACAAAGGTCAGCCGACCGTAGGGATCAGCCATGATTTTGAATGCCAGGGCTGACAGGGGCGCGCCGTCGTCTGCAAATCGTTCTGCGGTGTCGCCGTTCGGCAGGAGTCCTTGAATTGGGGGAACTTCCAATGGCGACGGCAGGTAGTCGATGACTGCATCCAACAACAACTGAACGCCTTTGTTTTTGAAGGCCGAACCGCACAACATGGGGACGATCGTACCTTCGACAGTGCCGTGACGCAGGGCCAAGCGGATTTCGTCTTCCGTTAACTCTTCGCCTTCGAGGTATTTCTCCGTCAGGGCGTCGCTGGTTTCTGCTACCGACTCGATCAGCTTGGTGCGGTATTCTACGGCTAGATCCTTTACTTCATCGGGGATTTCTACTTCCTCGATGTCGGTTCCCATGTCGTTGTTGTAGATATAGGCTTTCATTTGCACTAAGTCTACAATTCCCCGGAAGTTTTCTTCACTGCCGATCGGGATTTGGATGGGTACAGCGTTCGCTCTCATTCGATCGCGAATTTGGCCGTAGACTTTGTAGAAGTTTGCGCCCATCCGATCCATTTTGTTGACGAACACGATCCTCGGTACTTTGTACCTGTCGGCTTGTCGCCAAACTGTTTCGGATTGCGGCTGCACTCCCCCTACCGAGCAAAACACTGCGATCACTCCGTCGAGCACTCGCATCGAGCGTTCGACTTCGATCGTGAAGTCTACGTGTCCGGGAGTGTCGATGATGTTGATTTTGTAATCTTTCCAACTGGTGGTGATAGCAGCGGCAGTAATCGTAATTCCCCGCTCCCGCTCTTGCTCCATCCAGTCAGTGACTGCTGTTCCCTCGTGCACTTCACCCATTTTGTGAACCATGCCTGAATAGAACAGAATTCTTTCAGTTGTTGTTGTTTTGCCCGCGTCGATGTGGGCTGCGATGCCGATGTTGCGAGTTTTTTCTAGCGGGACGGTACGTGCCACAGCTACCTCCTTAATCTTGTGTTGCTGTTATAATACTATTATACTACACAGTAACCCTATTTTGCACTCCCCAGCGACTTACAAAAGTCTCTGGAGCTTATTGTTACATTTTAATATTTTTTGCAAAATTTGTTTACAAAAATATTAAGGATGCGACATGGAGGATTCAGAGAGTGCGTGAATTTTGAGTGCGTGAATTTTGATTTTAGGAGTTTTGAGTTTGCTTCACGAATCGCAATTGCGCCAAGAGAAGCAATCTCAACACTCAAAACTTACACTTTCCAATTTCTCACCCGATGCTTTTATACCGCACGATCGCGCTCTTCTCCATGCCCGATGTTGCAGTTAGTAGCGGTAGTGAGCAAAAGCCTTATTAGCTTCAGCCATGCGGTGTGTTTCTTCGCGCTTGCGAATAGCACTGCCTGTTTCGTTAGCTGCATCCATCAGTTCGTTGGCTAGCTTGGCTGCCATCGAGCGGCCGGTGCGGGCGCGGGCAAATCTGATCAGCCAGCGGAGGGCGAGGGTGGTACCGCGATCGGAACGCACTTCCATCGGCACTTGGTAGGTGGCGCCACCTACCCGGCGGGCTTTGACTTCTACCAGGGGTGTCGCGTTTTTGACTGCTTTTTCAAACAAGTCTAACGGTTCAGCCCCTGTGCGCTCTTGGATGGTTTTGAGGGCGTCGTAGACGATGCTGGAGGCAACGGATTTTTTGCCGTGCTGCATGATCCGTCTCACCATCATGCTTACCAACCGGCTGTTGTAGGTTGGATCTGGTGGAACTGGACGTTTTTGAATAACTGTGCGGCGAGACATAGTTCTATTTGGGATTTTTGATTTTGAATGATTGAGTTTGGGGTTTTTGGGTCACATCTCGATTTATGACGATCGAGGGTGCAATTGATCGGCGCGATCGGATTTATTTTTGCTTCCCAACCCCGACGATCGGGCGAGTTCCGTGTTATTTTTTCTCTTTAGGACGCTTGGCCCCGTATTTGGAACGACCCTGCTTGCGGTCTTTCACCCCAGCGGTGTCTAATGTACCCCGAATGATGTGGTATCTAACTCCGGGCAAATCTTTTACCCGACCGCCCCGGATCATTACTACCGAGTGTTCTTGCAAGTTGTGACCGATCCCTGGGATGTAGGCGGTCACTTCAAAACCAGAGGTCAGCCGTACCCGAGCCACCTTCCGCAGCGCCGAGTTGGGTTTTTTCGGGGTGGTCGTGTACACTCTGGTGCAAACTCCGCGGCGCTGGGGGCAACTCTTGAGAGCTGGCGATTTGGTTTTTTTCTGCGTTTGTTCCCGTGCTGAACGGATGAGTTGCTGAATAGTGGGCATGAGTTACGGCATTTCTAGCTTTTTGCTGAATATAGTGATTTGGGTGTATCCGCACTGAAAGTCCCTTCCCCTCTGGGGGGACGGGATGAATGAAAATAATTATGGGTAAGTGAGGATACCAGACTCTATATTGTACACGACGGGTGTTTCTTTGGCAAGAAATTTGCGCGACCCGCGATCAAAATTCCTTCCTTGCTGCAAGTTGTCCAGGGGCGAGCGCAACGGGAGAATGGTATGTGACATCTAATTTAGGCGCAACTATGATGATTGTCACAGCCGTCAGCAAAATTTATGACGATCGCAATATCGCGCTTTTTCGATCAAATTACGATTGTGAGGAGAAGTGCATTAACTCCTGCCTGCGATCGCATCACAGTCTATAGCCGATCTACATCACATAAAGTTATCTAAAATTGCCGGATAATAAGAAATATACATTGAGTTGACAGCAGATGACAACCAAAGCTTATATTCCTGAATATAAAATTTCCGAACTTTACTTGAACATTTGGAAATCCGGTAAGATCGATCGGACTGTGTTCCAGCAAATTCAATACGCAATTAATTCTCACAGTTTAAAAAGTTCAGAGGAGCGAAAAATTGTCAGCAGGCTGCTGTATGCAGTACGGCGGGGATGGGTGTCAGTGATGGACTGAGTTACTTGGGAATTTTGACTCAGGGCGCGAGATTGCTTGGTGACTCACCAGGCGTAGCTGCGTCAATGAGTTTTGAGATTACCACCCACCTGCCACCCACAGCTCACAACGCACGCGGGGTGAATGAGTTGTGAGCTAAAATCTCCTCAAAATTAGAGGGTTCCCCATATAGATGCACCGCTCTTAACTTAAAAAGAAATATTAAGGTAAAAGGACAGGGTATGTTTAATTCGACAGAACTGCTGATCGAGGCTTTCATCGAACAACTTCAGAACGGGTACAGCCGCACTTACGGAGGCTACAAATCAGACTATGCTGACATTATTGCCTGGGTGGGGGCAATGGCGTTAGAAAACATCGCCAACAGCGACGCTCTTTATCACAATGTAGAACACGCCATTTGCATTAGCTTAGTCGGGCAAGAAATCTTGCGGGGAAAACACATTCGCAAGGGCGGAGTTTCCTGCGAAGATTGGCTGCACTTCATCATTTCTTTGCTGTGCCAAGACATCGGCTATGTCAAAGGAGTTTGCCGGCAAGACCAAGAATCAGAAGGATTGTATGCTACGGGAAAAGATGGCATGAGAATTGCACTGGCTCCCGGTGCAACAGCGGCTAGCTTAGCTCCTTACCGAGTTGACAGAGCTAAATTGTTCATTGACGAGCGCTTCGGCAACCACAAGCTAATTAATGCTGAGATAATTAAGCAGAACATAGAACAGACTCGTTTCTCGGTGCTTGACGGTAACACTGACGAGGATGCAGGTAATTATTCTAGTTTAGTGCGCGGTGCTGACTTGATAGGTCAGCTCAGCAACCCGCAATATTTGCAGAAAATTGGCGCGCTGTTTTATGAGTTGGAAGAAAGCGGTGCTACTAAAGTTTTGGGCTATCGACATCCGGGTGATTTGCTGCAAAGCTACTCTAAGTTTTACTGGAGTGGCATTTATCCTCAGATCAGCGAATCTCTAGGTTACTTGCAGTTGACGCAGGAAGGCAAACAGATTGTGGCTAGTTTGTACGCTAACATATTTCGGATGGAACACCAACGTGGCGATTCTGAGGTTGCTTGACGGAAGGGGAAGGGAAATGCAGCAAGTTTTGAATGCGTGAGACTGCTTTCCTAATAATTTCTTCGCTAACATTCTTTGGAGCGGTATTAAGGGGAAGGGAAAGACGGCGAGTTTTCAATGGGTGAGATTGCTTTCCTAAGAATCACTTTGCTAGCATTACTTGCAACGCGATTGCCCTACCTGAATTCAATAGTGACCAATTACCAATTACCAATTACTAATTCCCCATTACCCAAATGTATTTTATCCAACTCAACTAATTTCCTCCTCAATTTTTGAATGATACCTCGGACACAACCAATTACTCGGCACCAAAGAAGGCCATCCCTCCCGCAGCGCTTCCAAACAAACAGCTCGCACAGTTAATTGACAGTCAAGCAGTTCGACCCCAGCTTTTTCAACTTGCTTTTTGCCAATTTTTAAAATGGATTCATCGCTAAATTCAAAGGTTTTGTGACACTGAATGCAAACCAGGTGGTGGTGGTGGTGCAATTCGGGAAAATTCAGTTCGTAATGTTTGTGTCCTTCTGCTAATTCTAGTTCACGCAAAATTCCAATTCTTGCTAATAAATGCAGGGTTCGGTAGACAGTAGACAAGCCTATTCGTTCTCCTTTATTCTGCAAAGTCTTGTATAACTCTTCGGCACTTAAATGATTGCCTTGGGGCAGATTTTGAAAGACACTCAAAATAGTTTCTCGCTGGGGAGTCAGGCGGCAGCCTCTCTGGTTTAGTTCAACTTTGAGTGAGTTAGCACTGTATAAATTCATGTCGCAAAAAATAAAAAATTTGAACGAGGCTTCTAGTGGATTATCTGTTATTTATTCGCGCTCTTTTTTAGATTCTCCTAAAGTGTATTTTCCTTGATAATCCATCTAATTCTCGGCTTCCCCTTTAGTTAAGGGTAATCTGCTAGCCATCTATCCCCCTTGGTAAAAGTGGTAGTGAAAAAGTAGTTTTCGGTATTTATGCGTAATTTTGGTGAAGTTTATAGCAATGTTGCTGATAAGCATTGGTAAAACAAGTCTTAGGGTCAAAGTCAGTGCAACCGATCGCATCTTTAGTACAAGCAACGCACGGGCGCACTGTAAATGTGAGGCGGTAGTCGTTACTAAAAAAATTCTCATAACAAGCAATTGGATACCAGCGCTTGATTTGATGCGCTCCTTCTGGCAATGTTACGGACAGACTCCAGAAAAATAATCAAAGTGGCAATACATAAATTTTAGAAAAAGACAGTCATGCGGTTATTGTTTCAAGGTTGACCGAAATCTGAACAGCGTTTGTAGGTAAAAAATAGGAATTGCACCATCGATGCTTTGGGTACCAACAAGAAGGTAGCGACACCCAGCAAAACTAGGCGGATGCCCAAGAGGGTGGTCATTTTGTCTGCGTCTTCCCATGTGTAGCCAAAGAAAGAAGTTCTTGCTTCGAGGGTTGCTGGCCCTTTGAGGGAGTGAAAGATGCCACCGAAGCCTAGAAAGGCTGAGCTGATTAGGTGAATCGCCCTAACGGCGAAGTACCGATCAGTATCGGCAATTTTGCCTCCCGCACCCCCGCCCAAGCCGAGTCTGGCTAGGTTTGGCAACAGGAGTAAGCCTTGTTCGTCCATGGGCAATTCTGGGTTAAAGCGAAAAACCTCTAATAGGGTATAGGCTCCCGCCCAGAAGACGATGAGGCCGGCGTGGGCGACGTGGCTACCGAGCAAACAGCCGGAAAAGTTTATTAAGCGGGCGTTGCCGACGCACCAGGGAAATGATTTTCCTTCGGCTGGGAAGGATTTTTCTGCCATGCTGGTCACGGCTATTTACCTCTTGAGAAAGATGTCAGGGGAGTTTTAAGCGATCGCAGGTTATTGATATAGATAATCAACAATTTTAGTAGTTTCGTCAAGGGGTATTTGAGAAAGATTTTCACTGATTTGAGTTCAGGTATGTAAATCAGTAGGAAAAAACATCGTCATATCACGATTATGACTGTTTTTGGCGCTTGAGCAAAGTTTGCTCTCTCATTAGCCAAAATAACAGCTCAAGGAATACTGCTAAATTTATTGATAAATAATGTTATTAAAGAGTATTATGGCTAGAGTATTGTTTAAGTAGCTATCCAATCATCTCGGAAAAGACAAGGTGGAAAAAGAAATCCGGTACTTTCCTATGGACAAGCTTCTCTAAAAGTAGGCTTAGAGGGGGGTGTGGCATTGTTTTTTTTCCGAATCAAGAGAGTTAATGCCTACTTGTTGACATATTCATCTCAAACTCCAAACAACAAAGCCTGAGAACAAATGCTCTCAGGCTTTTCTAGCGGTATTTTTAACTGCTTGCTGCATCTGGCGCGCTAGCTCAAGCAGAAGATTTGGTTTCTTCAGCTACTTGCTCGTTGTTGGGCAACTCTAGGCAATAACCAGCCCCATATACGGTTTTGATGTACCTAGGATGGCGGGGATCGGGTTCCATCTTGGTTCTCAGGTGTCTGATGTGTACACGAATAGTTTCGATGTCGTCGTCTGGGTCGTAACCCCACACTTCTTTGAGAATTTCGCTGGGAGAGACTGTCTGACCGTGGCGCTGAAGCAAGCAGTGCAGCAACTCAAACTCTAGGTGGGTCAGTTTGACTGTCTGATCGTACCAAACAGCTTCAAACCTTTCTGGGACAAGGGTCAGGGGGCCGTAATTCAGGATTTCGGAGTGTTTGGCAGCTTGGGGGATGCGGTCTGTGCGCCTTAGTAGAGCTCGCACTCGGGCTAGCATCTCTTCTAGTTCAAATGGTTTGGTCAGGTAGTCGTCGGCGCCGGAGTTGAAGCCTTCTACTTTGTCTTGAGTTTGACTTAATGCTGTCAACATCAAGACGGGAATGTCTGAGGTGCGCTCGTCACGCCGCAAACGCTGACATACGGTGAACCCGTCTACTCTAGGCAGCATGAGGTCTAGCATAATCAGGTCGGGGAGCAGTTGTATGGCTAGTGCCTGACCTTTGATGCCGTCTTCTGCCTGGGTGACTTCGTAGCCAGCCATTTCTAGGTTGACGGCTACAAGTTCGGCGATCGCCGCGTCATCATCAATAACAAGTATCCGGGGCATCATTATTTATCTCACCGCTAACCGAATGGCAGAACCTACAGCCTTCTGGGGGTTCCAGGTAACTTTAACGAACAATTTTTTAATTTTAAGCTTCATTAAGGATTATAAGGTTCATTAAGAACTTTGCGGGCTCTGTAAATATTCTTGTACTAATTATAAGCCCTAGGAGCGCATATCAGAAAACTGTTCGCCAAAAATCTTGCTGGGGGCCGATTTTTTACGGGCAAGAACAGCCTCAACTTTTGGAGGGTGCGCCTGCGACTTGACAGAATCCCCTAACGCTAGCCCGCGTCTTGCAGAACCCAGTTAACCATTAACTGTTACCTGTTAATTTTTTGAAGAGGTTAATTTTTATTAAAAAAGTTTAGTGTTTTTTGAAGGGTAGTGCTTACTTCTTTCGGGTGTTGACGCTAGATTTAAATAATATCAATATAAGTATTTATAAAAAAACAAAATATATTCTATTGTTTAATAGAATCAGATAAAAGTCAAATAATCAATCCCGTCACATGAAAATTTTAAGGCGATTTTTTTGCAGGTGGGGCTGATTTTCTAATCGTCCTGGGATCAGCGAAATAACGGATAAAAACCGCTTGCATACCTACTGAGGGCGAGTTTGCGATCGAGCTGGCTGAGTATTTTTGTTGGGAACAGTCGCCTTAGAGCCTAATTTTTGGAAATAAAGACCGCCGATGGTGGCTAAGAATATTGTGTAAGCCGCTGCTTGGACGAGATAAAGTCGATCTCTGTATCCAAATAGTGCTTTGAGAACGACTCCCGGAAATTCCCGATCGGGCAAAATTTCCGCTGCATTCCACACCATCGGGCCTAAAATACAAGAGTGGAGTGGTGCGAGGCGATCGTAATAAACACAAATCGCTGCATACTTGCTATTCATCTGGGACAAAATCCCAGCGGCTTGGTCAAAATGTTTGAGTGCAGATATTGCCAAACCTGCCACGATTAACAGCAACAAAATCCCCATAAACTTGAAAAACAGGCGGATATCAATTTTTACACCCCACTTGAACAGTAGCGCGCCAATGATTGCCGCCCCAGTCAAACCGCCCAAAGCCCCCAAAGCGGGACTCAAACCTTGTTGAAACTGAGCACTGACAAATATAACTGTTTCAAAACCTTCGCGCAGTACCGCAATAAAAATTAAGCCAAATACGCCCCAGCCGGCATTAGTATTTTCTGTCAAAGCTGCTGTAACGGCTCCTTCAACTTCTGCTTTGAGAAAGCGGGCTTGCTGAGTCATCCAAATTAGCATCCAGCTTAGCATTGCGATCGCCACAATTCCCAACACGCCCTCTAATAGCTGTTTAATGACTGGTGCGTAAGGCTGCTCGGAGGTTGATAATACTGCCAGCAATCCATTGAATAGAACACCCACAAAACCGCTAGCAGCAATGCCGGCTGCGACACCTGCATAAACCCAAGAATTGAGGTAGCTTTGCTCGGCTTTTTTGAGGCAAGCTAGTACAATTCCGACGACTAAGGCGGCTTCTACGCCTTCGCGCAGGGTTATTACAAAAGTCGGTAGCGCTTCACTAAAATTCATTTTTTATAATCATGGGGCATGGGGGAGAGGGCATGGGCCTGGGGTTTTGGTCCTTGGTCATTGGTCATTGGAAATAACAACTCACCAATAACCAATAACCAATGATTAAATCAACTATAATCGCGCAGCATTTTTTTCAATTCTACTTGGTGCAATTCTTCCTGTCCAATTAGATTGCGGGCATATTCTTCCAAATAAACGCTGGAGTCAGTCACAACTTCAAGTAAAGATTTATACTTTTTAAGCGCTTTTTTCTCGTGATTTAAACTTTCTTCCAATAAGTCTTTCACCGAGTGTTTGTAGGTTTCTTCGATGGGAGCAATTTTCTGACTAGGATGCCCCTCTAAACCGGTGAGAATTTCTCCTGCTTGTTGGGCGTGGATTAGGGATTCCGTTGCTTGTGCTTTAAAAAACTGCACGATGGGAATCCGGTTTGGTCCTGTCACCATTAGTGAATAGTGGGTATAGCGCACGACACCTGCAAGTTCCCATTCCATGATGGTACATAGCAGTTCCTGGGTTTTTTTCTCGTCAAGTTCTTTCATTTGTTGTTTTAGAAGTAGCAGGCCTTAGAGGGCGCTGTTTATAATATCACATTTAAGTTAAAAATGAAAAGTAAGGTGCTGATGGCGCACCTTACCGGAGAGATGTTGTATGTGAGTTACGGGTTAACTTCTAAAGTTCCAGTAGGAGCAAACACTACAGTAAACTTAACGAATGCTGCTGCACTGTTACCGCTGCTAGTTTCGGAAGATTTCAGCAGATTTGGCAAAGGAGTTTCTTGGCTGTAATCCTTGGCTGGTTGATTGAGTGGCTCGAAATTGCCGATCGCCCCATCTTGACTTGTAGTGACTCGATACACTAGATTTTGATTGAACGTAGGGCTAGTTTGCCAACTTCGATCGATGCGATCGTAGAGTTTTAGAGCTAACTGATCTATTTTTACGCGATCCGTAATTTCTGCTGTCTGATTTGTTCCATCTACCGCCTAAACTTTCGGCTGGGCTGCTGATACAGGTACAGCTTGGACAGTCTTATCTGTAGGGTTACTCGCAATAGCCATTTCTGTAGGCGTATTAGTGAAATGTACAACGTCTGGAGACTTGTCAGGCAAATTTTTTGGCTGTTAACAGGTAAACTGAAATTATTTGCAGCTGGAAGCGCACTGCTACGGGCAATAGCTGGCTGAGCCACCCCCTTAGCAACAGCATTAGCAACAGCATTAGCGGGATTTGGCCGCTCGATTGTCAAAGACTTGAGGTGGAAACCGCGACACTTTTCTTTTTGGCTAATGTACCACATTGCGATGGGAAAAGTCATAAATAAAAAAGTCAAAGCTCCGACGCTAACCCAAACAATTTTGTTCATCTCCCTGGCGTTTACTAAAAAGCTAATGTACCCATTTGTGGCAAGATTTTATCGGCAACCTGCCACAGGGAAAAGTTAAATGTCCCGTATAAACCATTACCACTAATGCCAACACTGCACCCATGCCGTGAATGCTTCCCATCTACCGCTGCCAAGGGATCGGATGCAGTAGGTTAACTAAAGGTAAAAACAGAAATAAACCAGCGGATAAAAAGCTCAGTCCGTAGACAGAAACTTGACCGATATCTAACTCTTTGGGAAATTCAGATAGAACTAAATCGGTAGTTGAGTCTTGGGTTGACCGCTCCACTACTGCCAAACATCCTGTAGGTTGTGCGGAAAATTACTTGAGAATAAGCGCATTAGTATTTTGAGTTTCTTGATACAGCACTTTGCGTGACTAAGAGGTACAGTAACAGCAGTGAGCAAAATAATTTTTGATTTGCTTAGTTGAACATAA